>JBDRZZ010000031.1 GCA_039804165.1 candidate division WOR-3 bacterium | reverse complement strand
TGACTCTTAAATACAAAGAGGATAAAGAAGTTAAGGATAGTGTAGATATAGGTATTGTTTATGTAGATCTTGTTGTATTTAACCTACGAAACGGCCCCCTGTTTCAGAGGAGAACGAGAGAATACAAAATTCTTCAGCAATAACATTGGTAAACGAAGATGATGATGGAGCACCACGGGAGAGTTACCCCGAAAATTGTGTCTGAGCATATTATAATTCCTCCCTGGAATATTGCAAGTGGTAAATTCTATTTAACCGATACTGCTCCGATCTTAAATGTGGATGAGGTTTTCTCCAGGGAACTGAACTCAACCGCTTATATATCAAAAGCACGCTTATATCCAGTATCTCCGTAGATTGAAAATACCATCCCCTTTCATATCTTACTCCCTCTATCAAACTATTAAAGGATTCCGCTATATTAGAAGTATAAATAAACTTTCTTATTCCCTCCGGATATTTCAAAAACTGGAGATAGTTTTCCTTTCTTTCAAGTAAATATTCCATATAATTAGGATACTTGTCTTTAAACTCATTACATAATTCTTCGAACATTTTACATCCACTATCATAATCAGGTAACTCTTTAATTCTTCTTAATACCTTATTAAACTCCTGACTATCTTCTCTCTCCATATTATGCTTGGTATTCCTCTGCAAATGAACATAGAAGAGCTGATGATTGGATTCCGGAAAAATCTCTTTCACTGCTTCCCTCATTCCCGGAAAATCATCAGATATTATTACAGAAACACCCTCAAGACCTCTGGAGGCAAGGTCTCTAAAAAGTTCTATCCACCAGGATTTTTTCTCCGAACCAAAATATATTCTCCAGGTAAGAAGATCTTTATTCCCCTTAAGGTCTATACCGATAACCGTGTAAACCTGTGCCTTCCTTACTTTCCCATCTTCTTTCACTTCTACTTCATCAGCGTCTATAAATATAGTAAACCATTCTTTACCAAGTTCCCTTTGCTTGAATTCTTTTACCTCAAGTAGAAATTTCTCTTTTATTTTCTTTACTTCACTCTTATCATAGGAAAGATTTAGTTCCTTTAATACCCCTCTTATTTTATTCTCTGAATAACCATTTTTTACTAAACTTAAAAGCAATTGCCTGTATTCATTACCACCTCTTTTCCACTTATCCGGTAAAATTTGAGGACGAAATTCCCCTTCTCTGTCTCTGGGAATTTGAACATCTAAACTCATACCTCCAGCCTGAATCCCCCTTTTATAATAACCGTTTCCTCTATTGTTAAAACTCCCTTCAAGATACGCTTTCCTCTCAGCCTTCATGAATTGATTTAATATCTTGCCAAACAACATTCTCAGAGATAAATCCGGAGAATCTTCAATTTCTTTAATTAATCCCTTGATTTTTTCATCAATATTGACATTATTTTTCATTATAAATCCTTTGCCTCTTCTCCGCATTTAAGGAGAAGAGGTCTTTTTTTAGGGTTAAACTTACCAATAACAATCCGTTTCTCATTATATCCAAATTAAAAAAACCATCAAGGTCGAGGGGTTACTCCTCCCAACCCTACCATTTAATTAATCACCTCCTCCCCTTCATAGACACAATTTTTTAACCAACCCCTACTGGTATATAATAGACTTAATAGATTACTATTCCAGATATGTCCTTGCTACCTATCTTACTATCTTACCCCGAGTTATACTGCGAAAGAAGGTATAAAAGCATTAAAAGAAGCGATAAGAGAAGCGGAAAGTATACATGGCAAAATAGAAGATGAAATTGTTCTTGTAACGGATAATGGAGTTACTTTTACAGCAAATAGATTCAGAAAGGATATAGTAGAAGAAATAGAGAACTCATTGAGACACATAAGGATAGGTCACAGGATGCCCAAGCATATAGGGGTAATAGAGAGATTTCATTGTAATCTTAAAGAGGAAGCTATTTATTACGAGTATCCTGAGAGTCCTTTTGAGGTGATGGAGATAGTAAATAGATACAGGGATTATTACAATTGGGAGCGACCTCATAATAGGTTTAAGGAGGCCAATCGAGGCATATACTGGGTTTAGTTATTTAGAGAGGAGGGAATTAAGGTTAAGGGGAGGCAAAAGTTGCTTAAATTAATAACCCAAATTAAGGCGGGCAACTCTAACATAAAAATAGGGCAAAAAATTCCCACTTTTTCCGGTCCAAGACAATTGTCTTCTATCAAAACAGTGTCAAAACTTATTATATTAATATTCCTGCTTCAATTTGGGTCTGTTGGGTGTATTCCTAGTTCAAAATATCTTGTTTCTAAAGAACCTGTTATAATTAATAAAGAAGAAATAGGTTCCTGGATAGAGTTAGAGGGAAAGATTATCGATATTAATTCAGAAAATATAATAATTAATTTAAAAGAAAGAAAATACAAAAATATAAAAGAAAAAATTAGATATAGGCTAAAATATAAATATGGTTTTCGAAAGAGAAAAGAACAGAAGTAATCAATATACTTCGGTCCCTCTTATGCCTTCAGAAAGAACAAGCATTTTAATCTCTCAACTTACTATCCTTGCAGTGACCTTCTATTGGAGTTTGGGCAGCTGTTAACGGAAGAGTGAGTGCTGAGAAAGAAATACTGAATACATCATAGATGAAAATTTTGGAAAAGCTATTGCAGCAACTTTGGTATTGGAACTTGGGCTTAATAAACCAACATTTGACGTAACTCTGATTCAAACAAGAAGCAAGATAATTAGCGATAGAGAAGAGATCCTGATTAACAAACCAATTAAAATTTGGATAAAAGATAGTGGCTTCAATAAGGAATACCTTACCAATTCCGAAGGGAATCTGTTGATAAACAAGAATGAAGTTTTACCATATTTTCCGGCTGAAGATTCAACAATATCTTTGAATATCTCCTATCAAAATAAAATTACCCAGATTTGGCTTCCACAAAAATTTATTAAGAATTAAGTTAAAGATTATATGTCTTGGCATGGGTTAGGCATTATTTTAAAGACTCAGCCCTAAGTGCTGATTTTGGCAGAATAATAGCAGTGGACGATTTAGGAAATATATATGTAACCGGAGAGAGTATGGGGAAGTCTTTGGAGATTATATCACTACTATCAAGGATAACTCATCTGAGAAACAACAATGGGTAGCATAATATAGCGCTAATGTTGATCTTAACGAAGGAAATAATGCGATTACAGTAGATGGATCTGGAAATGTATATTTTTTCTTCCAGGAAACTCTTGGATTTTTTATAACCTTTTTGATTTTTTAAATTTGTTCTTCTTAAGCGAAAATCATACATTTTGGATTTAACATAAATTTTAAAAAGAGGCCTTGACAAAATTTAAATCTATTATAACATATACGCATAATTAGTGATTTAAATCACAAAGTAAGATAAGTTCTTATGGAAGTTTTGTTGGATAAAAATAGAATTAAAAATTTTATAGAGGTCCTTCTCGGATACGGGAGAGTTTTTGCTTCTTGGGAGAAAGAGATTTTTTCTAATAGAGGTTCTAAGACAAGGCGTTTTGTTCGTGAAATTAAAGATAATTTTTCAGATTACTATATTCCTAAGGTTAGAACTTTTGATAACTTTAAGTCTTTCGTTCTTCCAGGCAGATTTAAGGTGGCAGAGTATCCAAGTGAGAAATGGATAGATATTGGAGAAAAAGGAGAGAAAGAAGTTCTTCTTGGAATTAAGGCTTGTGATCTTAATTCTTTTTATATGATTGACAAGGTATTTCTTGAAGATTCTCTTTTCGTTGATCCTTTTTATAAAAAAAGAAGAGAGTCTTTAATTTTAATATCTTCTGATTGTGGTGATTCTCTTGATAGTTGTTTTTGTAATGTTTTAGGTTTTTCCCCCTATCCTGAGAAAGGTTTCGATATTAATATTGTAGAGCTTAAAGAATTTTATTTATTAGAAATTGGGAGTAAAATAGGAGAGGAGATTTCTAAGAATCTATCCTTGAATCAGGCTGGAAAGAAGGAACTTAGAGAAAGAGATGAAAAAAGGAGAAAGGTAAAAGATAAATTAGAAAAGCAAAATAGAGAATTCTCAAAAGCATTTTTTTATTTAGAATCAATAGCTGAACAAGCTTTTGATTCCGACTCTGGGTGGGAATTAGGAAGTGCTTGTGTTTCTTGTGGAGCTTGCACAAATGTTTGCCCAGTTTGTTATTGTTTTACTCTTTTTGATAGAAAAGGAGAAAAAGAGAATAATTATAAAAGGTTTATGGTTTGGGATTCTTGTCAGTTTAAGGGATTTTCTCAAATGGCCGGGGGTTTAAATCCACGTTTTTCTCACATAGATCAATTTAAGAATAGATATTATCATAAATTTTTCCGTTTTTATAAAAAATTCGGTGTTTATAAATGCACAGGATGTGGTAGATGCATTGATAATTGCCTTGGTGGAATAGATATGAGAGAGGTCTTCTTAGGGGCGTTAGAAGGGGTTAAAAGATAATGGAAAATATATATTATCCTCATAAAGGAGTGGTTAAAGAAATAAAAGAAGAAACACCTAAAATTAAGACCTATCGTCTTAAATTGGATAAGAAGTTGAGCTTTAGAGCAGGGCAGTTTATGCAACTTACTGTTCCTGGTGTTGGAGAAGCTCCTTTTACTCCTTCTTCTTCTCCTGGAGAAGTGGAAGAGATGGAAATTACAATTATGAGAACTGGAAGAGTTACTAGTGTGTTGCATAAAGAAGTTAAAGTAGGTGATTTTCTTGGCTTGCGAGGACCTTTTGGAAAAGGATACCCTATAGAGAAATTCATAGGAAAAGAAATTCTTATTGTAGGTGGAGGTGTTGGGCTTGCCCCTTTAAGGTCTTTAATTTATGCCCTATTTGATAGAATTGAGGAAATAAAGCAAATTTATATTTGCTATGGAGCTAAGAGTCCAGAAGATCAGTGTTTTAAAGATGAGTATAAGGATTGGGAAAGGAAGAAAAAAGTTTCTCTTAATCTGACAATTGATGAATCTCATCCTAAGTGGAAAGGGACTGTGGGTCTTGTGACTTGTCTTCTTGAGAAAGATTATCTGAAGAAAATAGGGATAGATATTAAAAATTCTTATGTGGTTTCTTGTGGTCCGGATGTGATGCTTAAATTTGTAACTTTTAAATTACTTGAAGTTGGTTTTAAGCCTGAGCAGATTTATCTTTCTATGAATAGAAGAATGAGTTGTGGTTTTGGTAAATGTGCAAGGTGTAATATTGGACCTTATTATCTCTGTAAAGATGGTCCAGATATGTGTTATGCAGATATAAAGGATTATCCAAATGTCTTCTGTTAAAGAATACCGGACAAAGTGTTCTTTTTGCTCAATGCAGGATGATTTGACCCTAAAAAGGGAAGATTCTAACTCTGCGGTATTTGGAAGGGATTCTTTGTTTAGGCTTTATTATGATAAAAGAAATGGGAGGGGTTTGTGTGCAAGAGGGAATTTCACAATAGAAATTTTGAATACTCCTTATCGTCTACGCGAAGCAGAACTTTTTGGGAAAACTACTTCAATTGAAGAAGCTATAGAAGACTCTATTAAAGAATTTAAGAGAATGAGAGAGAAGAAGAATAATATTGCAATTTTAATTAGTGGTAATCATACTCTTGAAGAAGCCTTTTTGGCAAAGAGGCTTTCGGAACTTCTTAATACTGATCTTTTAGGTCTCTTTCCTTTTGAAGATGAAGCTTTATTGTGTATAAAAAATAATCTTTCCTTTAACGAATTAGCCGAGGCAGATTTAATATTAGTAGTGGGAGACGTATTTTCTAACTCCCCAACTCTTGCAAAGCTAATCCTTAATGCTCGTAATAAAAAAAGAGGGAATCGTTTGATTTCTTTGGACATAATGAAAAATAAAGTTTCTCTTTTTGCTGAACATTTAGAAGTAAAACCAGAATATTTGAGTTATTTTCTTACCTGTTTTTTGGATTATCTTAAAGGTAAAAGTGAGTTTAAGTTAGAGGAAAATATAGGAATTTCGAGTGGGAAAGCAGAGATGTTAGAAAAAGCTCTTAAGAATGCGAAAAATGGATATATTCTTTTTTCTAACATTTATGGTCATTTTCTTAGGCCTTATTCTATTGTGAGAAAACTTTCAGAAATTGCGAATATTACTAATGCGAAATTTGCCGTTATTCCAGTAGGGCAAAATTCTCTCGGAGTTGGAAGAGTTATAGGTAATTTCAATAATGCAAATGTTATTAAGGCTTTGAAAGAAAAAAAATTAGAAGGTCTTATCGTTTTGGGAGGAAATCCGTTTGAGTTCATTCCAGATTTTGAAAAAATTTTTGGTTATCTGAATTTTGTGCTTTCCACTTGTTATTTTAAGGGTAAAAATTCGTCTGAGTGTATAATTCCCACTGTATTTTCTTTTGAGAAAGAAGGTTCAATTATTTCTTTGGAGGAGAAAGTCGTAAATTTGGGAAACCCTATTCCTAAGCCAGGAGCTTGTATTTCTAGTGGAGATTTTGTAAGTAAGTTCTTGTTTAAAATCACAGGAGAAAAAACTAAAGCGGAGGTGAAAAGTCTAAAACCACTTCCATTTAGAGAAGAGAAAAGAGAAAGAAAACTATCTTCTATTCTCACCAAAGAATTTCCTTTTTATTTGATTGGAATTGGTCTTCCTTATCATTATGATGGGGGAGAGGTCACACGGAGAATGAAATGGAATGAAGGAGAAATTCCATATGTTTTTATTAATTCTAAAGAGAGTAAAAAAATAAAAGAGGAAAAAATAAAGGTTGAAACACCGAATGGTTCTTCTTTTTTTAAAGTTGCAGATTGCAAATTGTTGGGCTTTGAGGTAGAGGAGAATATGATTTTGGCTCCGGTTCATTTTCCAGAGGTTAGGAAATTATTCTCTTTAGAAGTAGATGAGGATGGTCTTATTTCAGTGGGTGTTGAAAAAGCGAGGATTAAAATAGATGAATGAAGGTAAAGAAAATCAGAAAGGGAAGAGAGTTGTTCTTGATGTAGATAGATGCATTTCTTGCCATGCTTGTGATGTTGCTTGTTATGAGAGTCATTCAGAGAGATTTTGCCTTTCTCGAGCTGGGTTTGACGTTATAATTGATCTCCCTATTCATTGTAAGCATTGTTCGGATCCTGCTTGTGTTCAGGTTTGCCCTGTAGAAGCTTTAGAGAGAAGAGAAGATGGTATCATTTATCATAATACTTTTAGATGCATTGGATGTCTTTCTTGCACAATTGCTTGCCCTTTTGGTGTTTTGGAAGTTAAAAGAGTTCGGCACGTTGTTTCTAAATGTGATCTTTGTTATGATATGTTAGAAGAAGGGGAGGAACCAAGATGCGTTCAGACTTGCACAAGTGGGGCTCTTTCTTTTGAAGAAATGAGTTATGAGGATCAGAAAGAAATAAATAGGGTAGAATCAAGAATTAAAGCAAGACCTTGGAGACGATTATGAAGCTTTTATTTTATTATCTAATATTTCCTGGATTTGTTTTCTCCTCTTTTATTGGGTTAATTATAAGCTGGCTTGATAGGAAAATATCTGCGAGGATTCAATGGAGGGAAGGTCCTCCATGGTTTCAGGGTTTTGCAGATATTGGAAAGTTACTTTATAAAGAAGTGATAATCCCAAAAGAGGCTTCTAGTTTAGGATTTGTTTTGGGTCCTCTTTTTGCACTTGCTAGTGTTTGTCTTGGGGTCACAATCCTTCTTACAGGGTATTTTAAGCTGAGTGAAGGTTTTATTGGAGACATTATTGTGGTTTGGTATTTGTTTACTATTCCTTCAATAGCTATTATTTACATAGGATCGCTCTCTGGAAATCCATTAAGTTCTGTTGGAGTTTCAAGAGAAATAAAGCTTCTTTTATCTTATGAACTTCCTATGGTTATTTTGATTGTTATGATTACTTCAAAAGTTAGAGGATTTTCTATTAAATCCATTATGGACTGGCAAATTATTAATGGACCTAATTTATTTAATTGGTATGGAATAATAGGTTTTATTGTTTCTGTTATATGCATTCAAGCGAAGTTAGGGAGAGTTCCTTTTGACTTACCTGAAGCAGAAACGGAGCTTGGATCTGGTATTCTTCTTGAACTCTCTGGGAGTCTTTTGGCTCTTTATGAATTGAGTAAAGCAATAATGCTTTTTGGATTACCTATGTTTTTAGTAATTCTTTTCTGGGGAAGAGGAATTTTAGGTGGAATCCTTTTATACTTACTCATTGTGTTTTTATTGATTCTTATTAAAAATACGAATCCTAGACTCCGGATTGATCAGGTTATGAGATATTTCTGGGGATGGTTGACAGGGGCAAGCATTCTTGCGGGGATCCTTGCTTATTTGGGAGTATAGATGAACATTTTGAAGAAATCATTCAAGAAATCTATATGGGTTTTTCATCTGTCTACTGCGGCCTGTAATAATTGTGATATAGAAGTCTTGGAGCTTCTTACTCCAAGATATGATGTGGAAAGATTCGGGATAAAATTGGTTGGGAGTCCTCGTCATGCAGATGCTTTACTTGTCTGCGGTTCAGTTAATGCTCACGCTAAACCAAGATTGATCGAAGTTTATCGTCAAACTCCAAAACCTTGTTTGGTTATTGCTTTTGGATCTTGTGGTTGTTCTTCTGGAATTTTCCGAGGTAGTTACTCAGTAGTAGGACCTGTAGATAAAGTTTTAAAAGAAGTTGATCCTGAGGTTAAAATTGTGTATGTTCCAGGCTGTCCTCCAAAACCAGAGGCAATGATTGAAGGAATTATTATGGGACTAGGAGCAATTTAAAAATGAAAGAAGTGTTAAAAGAATTGAAGGCGAAGCTTAAAGGTGAATTTTTAGATATTGCTCAAGTTCGGAATAACCGAATATATATAAAGGTTGAGTTAGATAAAGCTCCTAAAGTTGTAGAGTATTTATTTTTTAAATATAAATGTAGATTATGCACAGCTACAGGAATTGATACAAGAGAAGGTATAGAAATAATTTACCATCTTGCAAGGGATGATAAAAATATGTTAATAAATGTAAAGACACTTGTTCCTTATCCTAAATTGGAAATAGATTCAATTGGGAAAAAAATTCCCGCTTTTTTATGGATTGAAAGGGAAATAAGTGAAATGCTCGGAGTCAATTTTAAAGGGCATCCTGATCTTAGAAGACTTCTTCTTGCAGAGTCGTTTCCGAAGGGTAAATATCCCTTACGGAAAGATTTTAAGCATTCGGATGTGACTGAAAAAGATTACGAGAGGTTATCTAAATGAAAGAAACGATAATTCCAATTGGTCCATATCATCCACTCCTTGAAGAACCCGAACACTTCAAACTTTACGTTGAAGGTGAAAGAGTGGTTGATCTTGATGTTGAAATCGGTTATAATCACAGGGGGGTTGAGAAATTGTCCGAAGGTAAAACATGGGACCAAGTTGCATATCTTGTTGAAAGAATCTGCGGAATCTGTTCAACTTCCCATCCAATGGCTTATTGCCTTGCTGTGGAAGATCTCCTTGGTTGTGAAGTTCCGAAAAGAGCTCAGCTGATTAGAGTTGTTGTTTGTGAATTAGAAAGACTCCATTCTCATCTCCTCTGGGTTGGTCTTGCAGGGCATTTTATTGGATATAATACTGTTTGGATGTGGGCTTGGAAATACAGAGAGACAATCCTGGAAATTTGTGAGAAATTGACTGGTAACAGAAATCATTATGCAATGTTTAAACCAGGTGGAGTTAGAAGAGATTTTAATAAAGAGCAGATTGAATACGGGTTGGAACGGATTGTTGAAGTTGAGAAACCTATCCAGATGCTTACAGATGCGATTCTCGATGACCCTGTGATTCACAAAAGACTCAAAGGAATTGGTGTTTTGAAAAAAGAAGATGCGATTCTTTATTCTGCAGTTGGTCCTACAGCTAGGGGGTCAGGAGTGCCTTTTGATGTTAGAAAAGATGAACCTCTTGATGGATATAAAGACCTTAAGTGGAAGGTTATTGTTCAAGAAGATGGGGATGTTTTCAGTAAAGGTGTTGTTCGTCTTCTTGAATGTTTTGAGTCTATCTCTATGATAAAACAGGCTCTTTCGAGTTTACCGGAAGGTCCAATTGATGCGGATATTAGAGAGGTTCCACCTGGTGAAGGTTGTGGTCGTTATGAAGCTCCGAGAGGTGAAGTTTTTCATTATGTGCGAAGCGATGGTTCGAATATGCCTTATCGACATAAGATAAGGGCTCCTACTTTCAATAATCTGCCAACTTTTAAAGCCTCCTGCAAGGGAGAGACAATTGCAGATGTTGCTCTTATAACCGCTTCCATTGATCCCTGTTATTGTTGTACAGAAAGGGTTGCGGTTATTGATAAGAACAACAATAAGAAGATCCTTGGAGAGAAAGAATTGCTGAAATTGAGCGTAGAGAAAACAAAAGATATTATAAAAAAATTGGGTAAAACGCCTCCTCTTTACAGAATGGAGATATAATGGGTGGTAATATACTGTTGTATCCAATAATAATACCTTTCCTTGCAGGGATTTTCACTTTGATTGTCCCGAGGTTAAAAAGATTTAAACAATCGCTAACTGTTGCAGTAACTCTTTATTTGCTTATTCTTTCTTACCGTTTGTTTAATTTAGGAGGTGTAGTAGAGAGTTTATTATCTTTCAAATTTTTAAATTATAGGGCAGATTGGACTCTCAAACTCAATCAGATTAGTGGTTTTATGCTTTTATTCACCTATCTTATTGGATTTTTAGTTTCTATATACATTATTCGCTCCAGAGATGAAGTGGTGACAGGAGATAATCAATTTCTAACTTATTTCCTCTGGACTCTTTCGGGAGCTTCGGGTGTATTTCTTTCTTCAAATTTATTATTCCTGCTAACTTTCTGGGAAATGGTTACGGCTGTTTTCTTTCTTTACATCAATCTTGGCAAAGGCAAGGGGATTTCCGAGGCAGCTCGAAAAACCTATGTTATTCTTGGTTTTGCAGATGCATTTTTCCTCTTTGGTGTTATTTATATCTGGGTAACTATAGGGAATCTGGATATAGATTTAATTTCTATTTCTACAGAAGGGGTTCTTCCCAGAGTAGCGTTCTTCTCTTTTGTTATCTCAGCTCTTGCAAAAGCCGGGGCTATTCCTTTTCACACCTGGATTCCTGATATTTCGGAAGAGGCTCCTGTTTCAATGGTGGCTTTTATCCCTGGTTCTCTTGATAAATTACTCGGTATTTATCTTTTATCTCTCGCAATGTTAAAATTATTTTCTGTCCAACCAATCTTAACCTTTATCGTTATGCTCATAGGTGCTCTCACAATCATTATTGGAGTTCTTCTGGCTCTAATTCAGCACAATCTCAAGAAATTGTTGTCCTATCATGCTGTTAGTCAGGTTGGTTATATGGTTCTTGGCATTGCAACGGGAAATCCAGTTGGGGTTTTGGGTGGTTTATTTCATATGCTTAACAATGTAATATACAAAGGTGGTCTTTTTCTATGTGCTGGGGCTATTGAGAAGGAAACAGGAACAACAGAATTGGAAGAATTGGGAGGCTTGTATCGAAAAATGCCATTTATGATGATTTCCAATCTGATTCTTGCTCTTGCTATATCCGGAGTTCCGCCTTTGAATGGTTTTACCTCTAAGTGGATGGTTTATCAGGGTGTGCTTTTAGCAGGACAACCTGTATTTCTTGTTCTTGCAGTTTTTGGAAGTGCTTTAACTCTTGCTTCTTTTTTGAAGGTCATTTATTCTGTTTATTTTGGAGGTGCTTCGAATATTTTTGAAAAAGCTGGAAAGCCTTCTTTGTTGATGACAGGACCAATTTCTGTTTTGGCAATTCTCTGTATTTTCTTCGGTATTTTTCCTGGGTTTTCGATGAATTATTTCTTTATACCGATGGAATTTAATGTCCTTGCAAAGATTTCTCCAGCAGAAGTCTTAGCAGGTCTTAGTTTTACCAATACACTATGGAAACCATACGAGGCTACCGTGGCTTTGATTATTGGTCTTGTAATCGGCGTTGGGTTATATTTGTTTGGGAAAATATTTAATTATAGAGAAGAATCAATATTTACCGGTGGGGAGAAGTTTGGGCTTGAGGAGAGAAGATTCCCCGGGACAGGTCTTTATCTTACGATTTTTGAACTTCCCTTTATAGGAACTTTTCTTAAGGATTGCGATAGGGGCTCCTATGATTTGTACAATATAACAAAAATTATAGGATGGAAATCAATTGTCGAAAAATTAAAAAATTTGCATGATGGAATCTTGTCAACCTATCTATCTTGGTGTATTATAGGATTAATGATAATAATGTCCATTTTAATGAGAGGTTAAAAATATGGAAACCATAATTATTTTACATATTTTACTTGTTTTTATGATAATAGGTTCTATTATTACAATAGAAATCAAGAATATGCTTTCTGCTGTCATAGCTATTGGTTCTGTGGGTTTTATTCTCTCAATTATGTTTTTATTTCTTGGTGCTCCAGATATAGCGATAACTCAGGTCATTGTGGAGATTTTATCCTTAATAATCCTTATTCGTTCAACAATAAATGTGGACAATGTTTCTATAGAAAAGAAGGAAGAACACGTTCTTTCCAATAGAACCACTCTCATTTTTGTGGGAGTAATACTTGTTTTTGCCTGGTTTGCATTTCGATCTCTTCCTCCCTTTGGAGAGCCTCTAATGAGAATTTCAAATTATTATTTAAATAATGGACTGCGGGATGTGGGAGCAACCAATTTTGTAACCTCTGTCATTCTCGATTACAGAGCCTATGACACTTTTGGAGAAGCAATGGTGCTTTTTGTTTCAATTAGTGGTGCTTTTGCAATACTACGCAGATGGAAACGTGAGCAGCATAAGGATTTCTTACGGATAGATAGGGAGCATTAAAATGAAAAAAAAGAAAAATTCAGGAATGACTTTTATTGTGAAAAATATAACCAATGTAATGGTTGGGTTTATGCTTGTTTTTGGGGCTTACATTGTTCTCTATGGACATATCACTCCTGGAGGAGGTTTTCCTGGAGGAGTGATGATTGCTCTTGCGTATATACTCATAACCCTTGCTTATGGAAGGAAAGTTGTGGAAAGTATGGTTTCAGGAATGGCGGGTTCTATTGCCGATGATTTTGGGGCTCTTGCTTTTCTTATTCTTGGGCTAATTGGTTTATGGTTTAGTGGAAAATTTCTCTTCAATTTTCTCCCAAAAGGAACTCCTTTCAATTTGTTTTCTGCGGGTAGTATTATCTTGTATAACCTTGCAATAACATTGAAGGTAGGGATGAGTCTTTATATTGTTTTCCTTGCTCTATCAATACTTCAGAGAGTGGTTACGGAGGTCGAAAAATGACTTTATATTTTCTTGATTTCGTGTTGTTAAGTATAGGTTTATATGCTCTTGTGGTAAAGAGACATATTGTTAAAAAGATTCTTGGAGTTGCAATAATGGAATATTCGGTTAATCTTTTTCTCGTACTCCTTGGATTCAAAAAATCTGGAATTCCTCCTATTCTGACTAAAGATATGGACTTCGAGACCTTTATTCGCACTGCTGTTGACCCTTTGCCACAGGCTCTGGTTCTAACTTCTATCGTTATCGGACTTGGGACTCTTGCATTAATGGTTGCAATGGCTATTAGACTTTACGAGAGATACGGAACTTTTGATATGGACGAGATAAATAGGCTTAGAGGTTAGAGATGAGCGCCTTATTACCACTATTTATAGCGATTCCTGTATTCAGCGCAATTTTTATTTTGATTATAGGAAAGTTTGACAAGAAACACTTTCCGAGAATATGGTCAATTCTCACTTCTATTTCATTACTCGTTATCCTCGCTCTCGTCTGGGGTAAAGAGACCATTGTTCACGAAATGAGTGGATGGAAACCTCCTTTTGGAGTTATTTTAGTAAAAGATTATCTTGCCCAACTTATGTTACTGATTACTAACGGAATAGCCTCTCTTGCTTTAATTTATTCGTTCTCATATATTAAAAAATATGAAGATTATCTTAGGTTTTTCACTTTATTTTTATTTATGCTTGCAGGGATGAATGGGGTTGTGCTCACGGGAGATTTATTCAATCTATTTGTATTTCTTGAGATTGCGTCCATCGCATCATATGCTCTTGTAGGTTATGGGGTAGATGCTGAAGAATTGGAGGCTTCGTTTAAGTATTTGATATTAGGGGCTTTTGCTTCAATACTGATTTTATTTGGGATTGGAATGATTTACGCAGTGACTGGTTCGCTTAATATGGCTGATGTTGCGAGATTTCTTCTTGAAATTAATCCTGATGGTTCCAATAAATCGGTTTTAATGGTTGTTGGCTTATTTATTGTTGGTTTTGGTCTTAAAGCAGGTCTTGTGCCTTTCCATGCCTGGTTACCTGATGCTCATTCTTCGGCTCCGGCTCCTATATCAGTGATGCTTTCAGGTGTTTTGATTAAGGTTCTCGGGATTTATTCTCTCGTCCGGGTTTTCTATAACATGATTGGAATGAATCCGATTATTTCAAATATTCTTATTGTAATGGGTAGTATCTCAATGGTGGTTGGAGCTTTAATGGGTTTTGGGCAGGATGATATAAAAAGAATCTTCGCTTTTTCTTCAATTAGCCAGATGGGTTATGTAGTTGTAGGAATTGGAATAGGCACTCCTTTTGCTATTATCGGTTCCCTTTTCCATCTATTCAATCACGCAGGATTTAAATCGCTTCTTTTTCTTTCATCAGGTGCAATTGAGAGGTGTAGAGGAACGAGAAAATTATCCGAACTTGGGAGCTTACGAGAAATTATGCCAGTCACATCAGGGGTGTCAGTTATAGGCTCTCTTTCTATTGCTGGAGTGCCGCCCTTTAATGGTTTCTGGAGTAAGTTGATAATAATTCTTGCTGCTTTTTCAGCGGGTTATATATGGCTAGGTGTGCTTCTTATTTTGACTTCTTTTTTGACTTTAGCTTATTATCTTCGGTTCCAGAAAAATGTTATTTTTGGGGAATTAACTTCAAATACGAGAAATGTTCGAGAAGCACCTTTTGCGATGTTAATGCCTCTAATAATTCTGGCTATTTTTTGTCTTTTTGTAGGAATCTTTAACGGTTGGATAATAGAAAGCCTGATTATACCCGCAGAGAGTGTCATATTAAACCAATTAGGCTATATTTCATCGGTGCTTGGGATATGAAGAAAAAATTTGCCCAGTTTATCATATACTTTATAATGTGGGTTCTACTGACCTGGTCCTTAAAACTTCAGGATATTATGGCTGGAGTTTTAGTAGCCTTATTTATCACTATCCTTACGCGTAAACTTTTCCCGGAGGATATTATAAAGTTATTACAACCAAAAAGGTTCTTTTTTGCTCTTCTTTATATACCTTATCTCGTGTATTACATAATTCTCGCTAATTTTGATGTTGCTTACAGGGTTTTAAACCCTTCTCTACCAATAAATCCGGGAATTGTTAAGGTGAAAACGAAACTTAAAAATGAATTTGCAAAGGTAATTCTCGCCAATTCAATAACGCTAACTCCAGGAACTCTCACCGTAGAGGTTGACGGTGAAAATTTTTATGTGCACTGGATAAACATTATAAGTGATGACCCGGAAGTCCAAAGAGAAATAATCTTAGGTAGATTTGAAAGAATGTTAAGGAGGATTTTCGAATAATGTTTACTTTTTTATTTATTTGTTTAATAATTGCATCTTTTATGTGTCTTTATAGAGTCCTTGTGGGACCAACCCCGCCTGACAGAATGGTTGCCATAGACATACTTGGTATTCTCGTGATTGGTATGTGCGCTCTTTTTGCGGCTTACGAAAAAAGAGATTTTTATCTCTATATAGCTATTTCTTGGTCAATCCTTTCTTTTATTGGAACTCTTGCCCTTGTCAAATTCCTTGAAGGGAGGGGTTTCGATGAGTAATAATCTTGCTTTAAGTTTTGTCATTGTTGGGGTTATTTTTGATTTATTGGGATGTCTTGGTCTTATCAGGCTACCTGATATTTACAATCGTCTGCAGGCTGCGACAAAGTCGGTTACTCTTGGAACCTGTGCAATACTATTTGGTGTAGCTCTGGAAATGGGTATTGTGAGCGTTGGTGGAATAAAGGCTTTGATTTGTATAATATTTATCCTGCTCACCTCTCCGACAGCAGCCCATGCTCTTTCAAGAGGTTCTCATTTAGGAGGATTTAAACTGTGGGAAGGAAGTAAAATGGATAAGTTGAAGGAAGATAAAGGAAGATAAAAATGAGGATAAAAAAACCGAAAGTCAGAGAACTTGGGGAAGCAATAAGGGCTCTTATTAAAGGACCTTTTACGACAAAATTTCCTTTTGAGTCACCTAATATTATTCCTGAATACAGAGGTTTCCCTGAATACCAGGAAGATGGGTGTGTCCGCTGTGGAGCTTGCGCTGAAGTCTGCCCTGCAAGAGCCATTGAAGTTGAAGAGTCCGAAAAAGACGGAAAGAAATTCAGAAAAATGAGATTTCTTTATGATGTCTGTCTTCTCTGCGGACAATGTGGAGCTTTATGCACAACCGGTAAAGGTATTAAATATACAAATAACTATTCCAAAAACACTTTTGACAGGAAAAATGCAATTCAGGAAGTTGAAGACGAACTGGTTTTGTGCGAAAAATGCGGTGAGATTATAACGACAAAATTGCATCTTGAGTGGATTGGTGAGAGACTTGGAGAAAAAGCCTTTGCAAATCCCACTATTGTTCTATCAAAATATACTGATATGAGTATCGCAGAATTTGAAGGCAAATTGATTGAGCCTGAAGAATTTTTAAGAGAAGACTGGTACAAGATTCTCTGTCCAACCTGCCGAAGAGCCGCCTGGATGAAAGAAAATTTCCAGTAATTATAGAAGCACATCTAGACGAAAAGTTTTAATTGGCATTAATAATTATTATTTTTCCAGACCCTCCAAGGCAGGTGGTGGACACTTTGAGATATTTTAACATTCACAAGGTCTAATTCCAGATCAAGAGTCACAACCATTTTCTTCTCCAGGAGTTTATCAAGATCCGCCACAAACCAGTAGACAAGTTGAGGAGATTTGTTTCTCTCAATAAGTATCTCTAAAGTGTTTTATCATTCTTGTTTGAGTTCTTTCTCATCGTATTAAAGAAAAATAGATAATTATTGACTTTATG
>JBDRZZ010000030.1 GCA_039804165.1 candidate division WOR-3 bacterium | reverse complement strand
CTGTTCGAAAGCATTAAAAGCCATCCTTTTCCTTCTCTCTTTTCTCTAGGTAATTCCTCTCGCATGTAAAATCCTTCTGGCGGTTTCATGGGAAACAGGAACTTAGAAATCTCTAACCAATACCTTTGTTGACATTTTACCCGTCTCTTTGCGTTCTATGTGTTTGAGTGTCTTATTATGGACTCCCTGATGAGCTCTGGAACGATTATATAAGCCTTCTATGCCATATTTATCAAATTTTAAGCCATTTGTAAACGGTAGGTCTTCCTGTAGTAAAATTACGGGCTACATCTCTATAGACTCTTCTTTCGCATTTTTACCATCTCAAAACGAATTTTTACCTTATCAAAGGGTTGCATATTTTTATAACCTCGTCCTATTGATAATAAAACATATATCTTCCTTTTTTGTTTGTCTTTAAAAGGAGGATATTTATTTTAACAATCATTGCAACTCCTTAATTCTTCTAACCAACAATTTTTAGGTTTATATTTAAATCTACCCTCTTTATTCCCAGAACCTCCACAAAGTGTCCATCTGCTTTGGATTTAACATACAAAAATTTTTAGGGGCTTGACAAATTTTAAATTTTTAATTATATTTTACTTTGTAAAACAAAGAACTTTGCAATAAGGAGGAAATATGAGAAAAAAAGATGTAGAAAAAGTTTAGAGGAAATAAAGAAATATTTAAAAGAAACAGGTGAAGATTTGAAGAAAGTGATTATATATGTTTTGGACTTTCAGTTTATTTGGGGAATACTCGTTCTTTTTGGTTTAGGAATGACTTTTCTTTTTCAAGTATTAAAGATGTATCATTATGGATAGAGTGTTTTTTTGTGTTCTCTATTGGTTGGTTTTTTAGTCATAAGAGAGGAGAAAAAATAGCGAAGATGAGTGGTATTTCGTCTTTTATAGGCAAAGTTATAGAAATCACCTGGATTGGAGTCTGCCTTGGCATATTTCTAAATATATTGATTGTCTCGTTATCTACGGGTAATTTTCAGGCTGAACTCTTAATAGGCTCTATTTCAATCCTTATGGGTATCGGATTTTTCATTGAAGCTCTTCTTACTCTAAAGATATTTTTGATTCCAACTCTTTTTTATTGGATAGGCGGTATTATTGTAAGCTTATATCCCGGAATAACTTTTTATCTCTTTATTTTCATTATCCTAACTACTATGATAGTCCCAGGAATCTTCATAAAGCTTCGCCTTTAGAAAAATTTTAAATGAGAGAATTTAATCCTAATGAAGTAAATAAGGTTATTCATTCCCCAATAAGGCTTGGAATTATTACCATCTTAAATTCGGTTAAGATTGAAGAAGTGAGTTTTAATTATCTTAAAAAAAGACTTAATGTCACGGATGGGAATTTAAGCACCCACCTTAAAAAACTGGAGAAAGTCGGATATATAAAAGTAAAAAAAACGTTTTATAATAAAAAACCTTATACAACCTATCGCATAACAGAAAAGGGAAAAATAGCCTTTAGAGAATATCTTAAGAATTTAAAAAGAGTAATAAAGAGGCAGTCTTCTTGAAAAATTAGATTGACTTTTAGGAGAATAAGTATAATTTTTCCTAAAATCAAAAGAAAGGAGGAAAAATGTGTAAGAGGTTGATTTTTATCCTTTTGATAATGAATTTAACATTTTTCTTTGGAAAGAAATTGGTAGCACAAAATATGAATGGAGGTGGTGCAGGATATTTTATGTTGGGAGGCAACATCATAAAACTGGAAAATTTGAATTCGGAGTTAGAAAAGAATGGATATTCCAAGCTAGAAGAGAATTTTTTTTCTCTTGGCGGAGGAGGATATGGAATAATTGGAAAAGTGATCATAGGTGGAGAAGGGCATGGACTAATTGGAAAAGAAGTTACAAGTGGGAGCTATAAAACTTTAATCTCTGCTGGTTATGGTTTCTTTAATTTGGGTTATATTGCTTATTCAAATACTAATCTAAATATTTACCCCCTTTTTGGGATTGGGGGTGGTGGAATAAGTTTAAGGATACTAGAAGAAGGTTCTCTTTCCTTTGACGAAGTTTTAGCTAACCCAAAAAGGGGCGTTGAACTTTCCAAAGGGAGCCTATTGCTTAATCTTGCTATTGGAGGAGATTATCTATTGGGTCTTAAAGAGAACGAAGAGGCAAAGGGAGGGTTTATTCTCGGAGTTCGACTTGGATATACAATTGCTCCAATTAATGGTAATTGGGAAATGAAGGGAATAGAAATTTCAGGAGGTCCTGATTTGGGTGTTACAGGCCCTTATATTCGCATTCAATTTGGTGGCGGAGGGTTTGGATTTAAAAGATAACATAAAATAAACCTTTATAATTTATGGAGCCAATTATACTTATTCTCCCAAAAGTAAAATAGAATGTCTGCGTACACAATTTTTTTTGTTTTCCTTTTTAGTAAACATAATGTTCTAACAGGAAAGGTTTACGACGCAAATACAAAAGAGCCCTTGCATATGGTAAATATTTTTATTATTGAAACAGATTTTGGGACAACAACAGATGAGGATGGTTATTATACCCTAATAATTCCAGATTCTCTTAAAAGGGTGCAGATAAGATATTCTATGATGGGTTACAAAGAAGAGCTAAGAGAAATTTTTTTTAAGAAAAAAGATTTTCTTTGTGTTAATGTCTCTATGAGAATGGAACCTCTTAAGGCTCAGGGTATTGTTGTCTCTGCAAAAAAGAGAAAATTTAAAAGCACAGCCTTTATAACGCCACCTTTTCTTTCTGATGAGGAATTTATATCCTTACCTTCTCTTATTGAGGGAGATCTCCTAAGAACCATTGAAGTTTTGCCAGGAGTTACAAAGGCCTCTGATTTTTTAGGGTCTTTTTCTGTTAGAGGAGGAAGCCCTGAGCAAAATTTAATTTTAATAGATAATATTCCAATATTAAGCCCTTTTCATCTTTTCGGAATAGTTTCTGCTTTTAATGCAACCGCAATAAAGAGTGCAGAACTTTATTCAAGTGGAATTCCTGTAAGATATGATGCTTCTTTGTCTTCAGTTCTTGCCATAAAAACGAAAGGTGTGGATAGAGAAATAGAAGGATTCACAGGAATTGCCTCTTTAAGTCTTCTATCTGGAGGGCTTACTCTGGGAGATAGAATTTCTTCTATCAACAGCAATTTTTTGGTCTCTTTTAGGAGAACCTATGCGGATAAGGTTCTTGCCCTTTTTAACTATGAACTTCCTTATTACTTTTATGATGTTTATTTTCACTGGGAAACAGATATAAAAGATTGGACTTTGGTTTTTAGTGGATATAGGGGAGCAGATTTTCTTGACCTTAGAGAAAAAGATGAGGAATCAATAAAGATTGTAGGTTTCGATTGGAAAAACAATGTTTTAGCTTTAAATTTATTCCACTCAGGAGCAGAAGGAGATTTACTTCATATATTTACAGGTTATAGCAACTACGACTTTTCGCTTAGAGTTCTTGACAACACTTATCTGATAGATGGGAATGTAGATGTTTGGTCATTGGGAGGAGAATACACAAGAAACCTTAAAGATCATGAGATAACTTTTGGGGTTAGTAATCTTTACTGGCCTTTTGAATATAATGCAAGAGCTTATTTAGGGCTCAAGTATTCCTACGAAGGAATTTGGAGCGATCAAGCTTCTATTTATATAGAAGATAAAATCAAAATAGCAGAAACTCTCCTTTTGCTTGGGGGTCTTTCTCTAACTCAATATTACTCTAAGGAGAAAGGACTAAATACGGAGAATTTAGAATTTTTAAGAGCTTATAGATTGTCTCTTAAGTATTTCCTAAAAGAGTTAGAAGCAATAACTTTTTCTTATGGGAATTTTCATCAATATATCGTTGCTGTTAATAGCCCTGAAATGCCCATTTATTATTGGGTTCCTCTTGGAGGTAGATACGATCCTGAAGAGGCTCATCATTTTAATCTTGGATGGGAGAGTTGGATTAGAGAAGATCTATATTTCTCTTTAGAAGGTTATTATAGAAATTTCAATCGCATTTTTACCATGAAACCTATTAAAGAGATAGATCTTGGAAATGAAGAAGATTATTATCAATCAATGTTCGAAAAAGGAGATGGTAAGTCTTTTGGACTCGATCTTTTTCTAAAAAGAGAGATTGGGAGTAATAGGGGTTGGATAAGTTATTCTTTCCTTAGATCTTATGTTAATCTTGAAGGAGAAACTTATCTATGGGATTGGGACAGAACGCATAATTTTCATTTAACCTTTCTTACTCTCCTACGAAACAAATATGAATTAGGAATTCAATTCGCCTTTTGCACAGGAACCCCATATACGACATCCATTGCCCGTTACAGATGTAGAAAGGATCTTATTCCTTATAGGGAAGTAGAATTTTACTGGAGAGAAATAGAGAGTAAAAGAAATCAAGTTAGATATCCATCTTATACTAGATTAGATCTTAGTTTAAGTAGATCTTTTTATATAAGAAATAACGAATTAAATATAAAGTTAAATATTTTCAACTTATTGAATTCTAAAAATGTCTTTTTGTATTACTATGATTACAAAAAAGAGCCGCCAATTAAGAAAGCTTTCTATATGTTACCATTCATTCCATCCATCGAATTCATTTATAAATTTTAGGAGGAATTATGAAAAGGTTTAACCCTCTTGTGCTTTTATTTTTTATTTGTTGTAGTGTAACAGAACCACCTTTTCAACATCGTTATGTGATAGAACTTCTTTTAAAGCCAGACTTAAAATTCCAGAAAGCTTTTGTTGATTCTACTTATAGATTAGATATCTCTCTTGAAGAAATTTCAAAAGGCGTAAGAGGAGCAGAAATTTTCGTTGTGGATAAGAACTTAGATACCTTTAGATATGTTGAGTCTGATACATTAGATGGGCTTTACCAAAGTATTGACTCTTCTTTTGTAAAATATGAGGAGAAATATGAAATTAATATAAAAGTAGGAAAAGAAGTCATTTTTAAGGAAATTCAAGTTCCTGGCAAAATAAAAATTTTATCTCCCAATAGTCTTGATACTATATCTTTAAGTAACCCTCAACCTCTAATTTGGAATAAGTGTAAATATTGCTTTAAAAACTTCTACATAATTATCCCATATCTTAGGGGAAAATTAAAGGGAGAAAATAATGAGGGCATTCTGCCTATTGTAACCACAGATACCACCATTAATATTTTTTCAAATAGAATTTTATTTAAGGAAAAGGATACGTTATATACAATTCTTGTAGAAGGAATGGATTCTAATTCCTATATGGGTTATCTTGGACCCGGATATGGAGAACTTAAAAATGATAAAGTTATTGGTTTAGTTGGTGCTGTGGTTTTTGACACGATCGCTGTTTGGATTAAAAATTAAATTAACTGTTGTAATTTGTAAAGTGTATAATATATCCCCTTTTTGTCTTTCATTAGCTCTCTATGAGTTCCTCTACCCACAATTTCTCCTTTATGCACAACTATTAACGAATCTATATTTCTTAATGTCGAAAGCCTATGTGCAATAATAAGAGAAGTTCTTCCTTTAATCATTTTTAATAAAGCTTCCTGAATTAACCATTCTGTCTCCGGATCTATATTGGCTGTTGCCTCATCAAGAACGAGAATTGGTTTATTACCTATTAAAGAGCGAGCAAAAGCAACTAATTGCCTTTCTCCAACCGAAAGCCCACTTCCTCCTTCTCCAACCTTAAAATCCAAAGATAAATTTCTTCTCTTCATTACTTCTTCTAAATTAGAAATATAAAGAGCGGTCTTCAAAGAAACCTCGTCTGGGTTTCTCCAAAGATTTACATTCTTAAGAATGGTTCCTGCAAAGATAAAAGGCTCTTGAAACACAGTAGCTATATTGCTTCTTAAGAGCTCCTTATCTATTTCTCTTATGTCAATCCCATCAAGCTTAATCGAACCTCTTTGCACATCATAAAGACGAAGAAGTAGATTAATAATTGTTGTTTTTCCTGAACCTGTATGTCCCACAATCCCTACTTTCTCTCCAGGCTCAATAGTAAAAGATACATCCTTTAAAACCCAATTTTCTCCATCATAAGAAAACCAAACATTCTGGAATTCAATCTTACCTTTTATTTCTACTTTTCTGGAAATATGAGGTGCTGGAATTCTTTCTCCTTTTTCCAAAATACTATAAACTCTCTCACCAGCTGCCATTGCAGATTGCATCACATTAAAATATTCGCTTAACTCTCTTATCGGCTCAAACAATCTTTCAAGATAAGAAATGAAAGCAACAAATGTTCCAAAACTAATAACCCCCGAGATAATGCCTTTCCCCCCAAACCATATAAGAAGCGCTATTCCAATCGAATCTACAAAGTCAATTAGAGGACGGAAAACTGCAAAAACCTTTATCATTCTAAGACCAGTTAAGTAAAAATCGTTATTAATGTTAAAAAATTCTTTTTCTTTTCGTTTCTCCTGGACAAATGCCTGAATGATAGAAATTCCAGAGATGCTTTCCGAGATATTTGAATTTATTGTTGCCAGTTTTTTACGCATCTCTCTGTAGACCTCTCTTGCCTTTAATCTAAAAATAAAAGTGAGAAAAACGAGAATTGGAATAATTATCAAAATAACGAAAAATAAAATTGGACTTAGAAAAAGCATTATTCCAAGAATTCCCAAAATAGTTAAAATATGAGCTCCAAAATAGATTAAAACCTCAGAAAAGAACTCTCCAATAGCTCCAACGTCATTACAGATGCGAGTTACCAGCCTCCCTACCGGATTCTTCTGAAAGAAACTGTAAGGGAGTGTTGTGAATTTTCTTATAATATCCTCTCTTATTTTAAAACAAATTCTCTGTCCAATCCATTGGATTTGGTAGGACTGGACATAATTGAATAAAAAAATAAGAATAATTAATCCCAAATAAATAAAAGCAAGCTTTTTTATTCCGTTAATGTCTCCTCTCCTTAAAATAATCCTTTCTCTTATTGAAAGCTTAGAAATTTCAGAAGATTCTATTAAATAAAAATTTTCTCCTTCCAAATTCTCAGTTTTTTTTATTATCTCAGAAATTCCTTCAGCTTTTCTTATAAAATAAAAATCTTCTTTTGATATTATCCCTTTATTTTCCATATCCCCTTTTATTGTTTCTCTAATTGAGGTAAAATCAAGAAATTTTCTTCCGTTTAATGTTATAATAATTTTGTTCTTAAATTTTTCCGGTATCTCTTTAGCCCTAATAATTTCTTTAAAACTTGGATATATGTAACGATCGATTCCAATTTTATAAATAAAAGGAAGTGTTAAATTCAATCCCGTCAAAACAAGAAGAAGGAAGAAATTTAGAAAAATAATTCTAAAGTGTGGTTTCACATATCCTAAGAGCCATTTTATCATAGTAGAATCATATATCTTTCCAGTAATATCTTCTTCAAAATATGAATGCATAGAATCAGATTTCATTCTAAAAGTTCCTCCAATTTTTGTTTTTCATAAAGACGAGCATATAAGCCTTTGTTTTTTGTTAATTCCTTGTGAGTTCCCCTTTCTACCACCACCCCCTTATCCAAAACAATGATTTCATCCGCATCTATTACAGCTGATATTCTATGGCTTATAACAATTGAGGTTCTACTTTTTAAAAACTCAGCAATATTTTCCATTATTCTTTTTTCTGTTCGAGAATCTACAGAAGAAAGCGCATCATCAAGGATTAATATTTTAGGATTAAGAATAAGAGCCCTTGCTATAGCGATTCGTTGTTTTTGACCTCCAGAAAGACTTGCACCTTTTTCCCCAAGAATTGTATCAAACTTCATAGGAAGTTCCATTATTTCATTATAGATCTCTGCATTCTTCGCAGCATTTATGATCTCTTCTTCTTTAGCAGATGGTATACCAAAAGCTATATTTTCTCTAATTGTAGCGGAGAATAGAATTGGTGTTTGAGGAACTAAGCCTATGGAGCTTCTTAACTTTTGTAGAGAAAAATCCTGAATAGGTTTTCCATCTATATATATTCCTTGAGACTCAAATTCTCTCCATAAGAGATTAATTATGGTTGATTTACCAGAACCTGTGGGTCCTACAATAGCTGTTTTCTTATTTGGCTCAAACTTTATGTTTATTCCTTTTAAGACAGGAACTCCATCATAACTAAAATAAACATTTTTAAGTTCGATCAAACCTTTTTCAATTTCCTTTTCCCCTTTATCTTTTATTTCCGGAGTAAGATTTAATATCTCATTTAATCTTTTTAAAGACGCGGTTCCTCTTTCTATTATATTTACAACCATACCAATTGCAATCATAGGCCATACCAAAAGATCAAGATAGTACAAAAATGCCACAAAAGAGCCAAGAGTTATTCTTCCGCTTATTACATCTTTTCCTCCAAGGTAGAGAACAATTAAAAAGCCAATTGAGGTTAAGAAGAAAATTGTAGGTCTAAAAGCCGTCCAATATCTTATTAATTCCACATTCTTTTCGAGGTAGTCTTTATTTACTTTGTTGAAATCCGCTATCGCTTCTTTTTCCTGGACATAACTTTTTATTGTAAGAATTCCCATTATAAATTCTCGAGCTTTTCCAGATAAAAAAGAAAAACCTTCCTGTGTTTTTTCAAATTTAATATGAATTTTCTTGCCAAAAAAATATGTAGAAATCACAACAAAAGGACTTATTGTTAAAGTGTATAATGTTAAAGGTTTGCTTATATATGTCATCATAAGAATCGAAAAAAGTCCCATAAATACAATATCAGCCGCAATCACAACTCCAAAACCGCATGCTTCCTGGACAGCAGAAACATCATTTGTAGCTCTTGCCATAATATCTCCAGGTTCTATCTTATTATAGAAACGAGCTCCAAGAGACATAAGACGATGATAAAAATCATTTCTTATATCTCTCTCTACCATTCTGGAAGCTCCTATTATAAAAACTCTCCAAAGATATCTAAGAATTATAACAGCTAAACCAAGAGCAATAATTATAGAAATGTAAAATATTAAAGAATGTGAAAGCGGTAATGAACTTAGGTCATCTATCACAAACTTTAAAACCCATGGAAGGACCATATGGGAGGCATCCACAATCAAAAGGAAAAAGACCCCCAATAATACCCTACGTCTATATTTTAAAATAAGTAAAAATAGATTTCTCATTTATTTTGGTATTGATAGATTTTTTGAAACTTTTGTCAAGAAGCGAAAATCTTAATTCTATCTCAATTTATTTAAGACTTGACTTCAATTTTATATATTTTATTTTTAAAAAATATGAAAAAAATAGGAATAATAACACCTGGTGGTGATGCGCCTGGAATGAATACGGCGATTGCAACTATCTTAAGATTTACTAGAAATAATGGGGAAACCCTAATTGGTATTAATGATGGATATAATGGGCTTATAAAAAGAGATTTCTTTGACTTCTCTCACATTCGTTCTGACGTGATTATGGGATTAAGCGGGACAATACTTCACTCTACAAGAATGCCATCTTTTGAGGAAGAAAAAGTAATAAAAACTGCAGGAGAAACTCTAATAGATGAAGGAATAGAAGGGTTAATAGTGATAGGAGGTGACGGTTCTTTTAAAGGAGCAATGGCTATTAATAAACACTGTGGAATTCCAACAGTTGGGATTCCCGCAACTATAGACAACGACGTTTTTGGAACAGATGAGACCATTGGGTTCGATACAGCTTGTAATACTGCTATTGAAGCTATTAATAAAATAAAAGATACAGCTATATCTTTTGAAAGGATTTTTGTAGTAGAAGTAATGGGGAAAAAGAGAGGCTTTATAGCTCTTGAAGTTGGGATTGCTTGTGGTGCAGAAGCTATTTTAATTCCTGAAGTAGAGGTTTCTATCTCAGAGATAGTAAAGGGACTTAAAAGAGAAAGAGAGAAAGGGCAAACGGATGCAATAATAGTTGTAGCTGAAGGCTTTCCAGAGAAAGAAAAGATCTCCTCTATTATAGAAGAAAAAACAGGGTGTTCTACAAGAAGATCAGTTTTAGGGTATATTCAAAGAGGAGGGTCTCCTACAAGAAGAAGCAGAATGTTAGCAGTGCTTTTTGCATCTTACGCTTATGAGTTAATAAAGAAAAACCCAAAAAAGCCTATGATGGTTGGTTTAAAGGGAGAAAAGATTATAAAAATTCCTTTAGAAGAATCGGTTAATGGATACAAAGAAATAGATCTTAAGAGATACGAACTTCATCGGCTTTTATCAAATATATATTAAATCCTCTTGACTTATTAATTTTACTAAATAATTTTTTATAAAAAGGATGAGAATTTTTTATGTATGATGTGGTTATAGTTGGTGCAGGCCCTTCGGGAAGCACTGTTGCAAGGCTTATTGGAAATAAATATAAGGTCTTATTAATAGAGAAGAGAGAATTAATAGAACCAATGAAAAAAGATCTTTCTTCTACAAAATCTTGCGGAGGTCTACTTTCTCCAGTTACTCAAAAAATATTCGGAAGATTGGGTTTTAGCTTACCGAAAGATGTTCTTGTAGAACCCCAGCTTTTCGCTGTTAGAGTGATAGATTCGGCAAGAAAAATAGAAAGGTATTATGAGAGAACCTATATAAATTTAGATAGAAGTAAGTTTGATGAATGGTTAGCCTCAATGATTCCTTTAAATGTAGAGGTAAAGTTTGGATGTAAGTTTGAATCATATGAAAGAAAGGATGACCATTTATTAATAAAATTTAGCGATAAAAGAAACACTTATATAGATAAAACAAAAGTTTTAGTAGGAGCTGATGGGGCTTCTTCTCTAATTAGAAGACAAGTCACACCAAAACGCTATTTACCAAAAACATATTTTGCTGCCCAAGAATGGGTTAAGTGTAAGAATCCAATTCTTCCCTTTTTCTCTGTAATCTTTGACCCAGAAATAACCGACTATTACTCCTGGGTAATTCCTAAAGGAGAGTTCCTAATAATTGGTGCGGCTCTAAATCCAAACGATAAAGCCCCCGGAAAATTCCTTTTGCTGAAAGAAAAACTTGAAGATTTCGGTTATCGTTTTGGAGATCCTGTTAAAAGAGAAGGCGCTTTCATCTTCCGTCCATTAAAAACGAAACAACTCTCCACTGGCGAAAAGGGAGTTGCTTTAGTAGGAGAAGCAGGAGGATGGATAAGTCCATGTTCTGGAGAAGGACTTAGCTATGCATTTGGAACAGCTGTTGTTCTCTCTGAAGTCCTACAAGAATCCTTAGAAAACTTTGAAGTTCGTTATAAAAGGAGATTGAGAAAACTAAAAAGAAGCATTTTGAGTAAGAATATAAAATCTCACTTTATTTTCAATCCTTTTTTGAGAAAAATATTGATGAAAACCGGAATAAAAAGTATAAAATTATACTTAAACCCTCAAGAATCTTCACCAGAAATTTTTACATAATCTTCAGAAATCAACTCTTATTCCAAAACTAAGACTTCTAGGATTTGTGTAGTATAAGTACTCAATAGCAGGCCTATCTATATAACTTTTATTCACTTCTCCAGGTCGGTCATTTCCTCCTATAAGGTTTGGAATAGATGAGTATCTTTCGTCTTTATACATTGGAAGATGTAAAGATTTTAAATAGTTTATTTTGTCTATAGAGGACATAAAACAAAGATCGGCGTTTAGATATTTTGAATCAAAAAGATTCTTAACTTCAAAGTAGAAATTCAAATTAAAATCTTTTAAGATAAAACTCTTACCAAGAAGTAAATTCCAATAACCTTCATCTTGCCATTTAAGGTTATTTATGTATTTAGAATCTTCTGGGGAAAAAGGATCATCCGCAAGAGGGTCAAAACTAAAATATTCTCCTCCTTTTCTTCTATAAAGGAGAGTTAAATAAAATCCTCCCTTTAAATTCTTCCACTCTTTTGGAGTATTAAAAGAGACAAGGAATATTAGGTCCGAGTTTGGCTTTTTGATCTGAGAGGTTTCTATTTGTTGAGATGAGTGAATTCTAAAATTATAAATAAAACTCCCATTAAAAAACATTCCGTATCTTTTTCTTATTGAGAATTCAAACCCTTTTAAATCCCCCAAAATATTATTTCTATAAGTTTTGTAATAAGAATCTTCAATTAGATAAGTAGAGTCGCCTTCCCCAACTTCATTTGTGTAACCTATGTAATATCCTGAAAGAGAAAATAGAATTTGTTCAAAGAGAATTCTCTCAAAGCCTATCTCATAAGAAATCATCCTAGGTAAATCAAGAGAGGAATTCCCCTTAAAAAAAGTTGAATCTTCACATTTATAAAAATTCCCAAGAATTTTTTCAAAAGAAGGAATCTCATAGAAATAGCCCGAATTGAGGTATATCTTATTAAATTTCCCTAAAGGAAAAGAAAACCCTATTCTTGGACTAATTTTAATTTTTGGCTTTTCCCAATCATAATAATCAACTCTTCCTCCGATTCTTGCTTCCACCCCTTTATAAGAAATTTTATCTCTTAGATAAAAGAGCCCCCAATTTGGACTTCCTTTCCACCTAATAACATCTCTTTCTTCTGAAATACCATTAGAAATTTCTGTATTTATAAGATTATGTTCTACCCTAAAACCCCCTTTAATTTGATGATAATTATTAACTTGTGCAGTTAAATCTCCAGAAAAATTTATAGTTCTACTTGTAGAGAGATCTTTCTGCATTCTCCCATATGTGCTGAAGATAAAATCTAAGGGTAAAAGGTTATCATAATAACACTCTCCATTAGGGAAGCTTTCGTAACCGAAAGGAACTTCTTTCGGAATATTTATATTACCGAAAGAAATGCGATTAATCGTATCCCTATAAACCTCTGAGGATTTACTTTCCCAAATCGGGGTTGAAAAATGATTAGATTTTAGATAAAGAAAACTAAAGCTATAAGAAATAAAAGAACTTAATAAATGGTCATACTTAACCCCTATACCATATCTTCTAATCTCATATGGATTAAGGGCATCCACCCAGTACATAAAATTCTTTCCCGCTACTTCTTTTAAAATATTTCCACCCTCCGCCCAAATTTTACCATCAAAAGATAACTCCTTGGAATTATTTGTAACCGTCTGTATATTTTGGAAAAACCCTCTAAACTCTAATTTCATCTCAGGTTTAAAATAGATAGTGCTTTTATAACTGGTTCTATCTTCAATATAATTATCTCTTGATACAGGAATAGAAAAGGGCTCTATTTTTCTTAAATGCCAAATAGAAAAAAGAAGATTCTTTGTTACCAGAAAAGGGCCTCCTATCCCAACATTCATTATGTAACCGGGCTTATTTCCATAAGAACCAGGGAGTTGTCCTAATTCTTTTGAACCCTCTATTCTATAAATATATCTGAATAGATTTCTCCATTCTTCTGGAGAAAGAGTATCTCCTTCTTTCTCCTTACTTTTAGCATATTCAACCCATCCTTCAAAACTCACATATTCATCCCTTTCCTCTTCATTTAAAACAGAAGTCCCTTTCCAACAAAGACTATCTGTGGTATCTACAAAAGGACGAATATGAAAATTTAAAGGATTATAAATACTATTCCCTTTATGAGGCATATAAGGAAAATTGTAACAAAAGTCAAATTCTCCATGATATTTCTCTTTATCCTCTTTTTCTATAATATTTACTACACAATAGCCAGGATTCCCATCCTCAACATTAAACCCTCCTTTTTGGATAATAATATTTTCAACTCCCAATAAAGGAGGAATTAATATTGGGTTTTTTAATCTTGGGTCTACCAAAGGTAGATTTCCATCCAAGAATATAGATAAATTTTTTCCTTTTTCTAATTCTGGGTATAGGAAAAGATAATCCTCAATAGTATAAATTAAAGGTAGGTTTATTATCTCAGAACCCATAAAATAAAATTCTCTTCCAGGTAAATCTATTTTGATAATTTCTTTTTCGGCAACATAAGATAAGCTTCTACTTTTACTCATTTTAAGAGAAACCATAGTTAAATTTAAGTTTGTTGTATGATCTATTTCCACTCTCACATCTTTCACTGTTAGAGTAGGATAACCAATGCTCCTTATTTGAACCTCATAAACTCCAGGAGGTATATCAATTATATGAAAGGAACCATCATCCTTACAATCGGTTCCAAATGGGGTTCCAACCACTATTATGTTAGTAAAAGGAATAGGTTTACCAGTCTCAGAATCGACAATTCTACCTTTTATCTCTCCTTTCCCCATCGGAAAAAAAAGAATGGGTAATAAAGAAGAAAATATAAGAAATAATTTTTTCATCTCATAGGTGTAAATTTTGAAATTTAATCAGATTCTACTTCTATCGCATTTTTTGGGCAAGAAGCAACACAAGCTTGACATTCAATACACTCTGGCATTTTAAATTCTAATACAAGATTAGAAGACTCATTTGGTTCTACTTCTTTATAATACTTATCAAGAGCCTCTTTGTTCTCAACTTCTTCATCTACAGGCTTACACCATCTACCGTTTTTACTTCCCTCCAAGATGTCTACAGGGCAGGCATCAGCACAATGAGCGAGACCAGTGCATTTACTATAATCGTATATTACTTTAGCCATTATTATCCTCCTTTCTTGCTTAAAATGAAAATAAACTCTTATAAATCTTTTGTCAAGGGCATTGGATTAAGTATTTGGAAGATTTTTCAATCTTTATAAGAAGTTATAAACAATAGATTATTAGGAAATTTCTTTTCTTGTTATTATCTTGGGAATAATAAAATTTTAAATTCTTATCTTTATTTTGTAGATAATTTCAACTTTAATTCTATGGAAGGTAAGATTTTATTTTTATATTTATCATGCTCATAGTTTTGGAAAAAAGAGACACCAGATACTAACTCAATAATATCTTCATATTTAAAAATAGCAGATAAAGTCAGTCTCCTTTCTATTATTCCACTCAGGAAATTTGTCCCCTTAAATTCATTTTCTGGAGAAGGAGGATTATATGTATTTACTGGCCAAGGGGTTGTTATTCTATTCTCTCCTCTTCTTGTATAAGAAACCATTCCTCCAAACTTAAAAGAAACTAGAGGATAAATTGCTTTTAGAACCACCTTATCATAATCACACCCTAACATAGAGCCAAGAGGTAAATCTCTTTCCATATATCTCTGCCATACAATTAAATTATTATAGGTCCATCTTGTCAGGATAGAGTAATAAAAATTTAATTCAAATCCTTCCTTAAGAAAATCTCTCCCTTTTAGTCCCGTATAAATTCCTATATGATTCGGTTCTTTCCAGGGATCGCTCTCATATTGGAAATCATCAATAAAAAAATCAAAATAAAAATAAAATTTTCCCTTAATCATCACAACATCTATATTCCAGAGAATATTCATATTTAGCTCTCTATTGTATTGCTCTACATAATATATCGTGAAAGGAGCAAATAGCTCAAAAGGTAAACCTAAAGATTCTTCTCCTATCAACATAGCTTCTGAGAAAGAAAAGGCGATCCAATCTAACGGTTTTATTTCAACTCTATGAATTCCAAGATACCTATTTACATTTTTTACATAACCTTTAGTTGTATCATCCCATTCTATTTCTACACCCTCATAATTACATAGACGGGAAATAAAATGGGTAAAAGCATATTTATTTCTTCTAAAAGTAAAAGAGATGTAATTAAGAGGAACATTTGGAGAAAGTAATGGGTTATCTTCAAATGCGGGCCCTATAGAAAATATGTCTTTCCCGAAAGAAAAAAGAATATAATCATTTTTGTAAAAGAGAGAACTTCTTATAATATCAGAATAAATTCCAAATTTCTTCTTTTTAGGATAAAAATAATCTCCTCCATACCTTCCATAAGGCGAAATTATTCCTCTCCAGTGTCCTATTCTATATTCGAACGTTGGAGAAAAATGAACAAAGTTCACTGTATCTACAACAGAATAAATAGAAACATCAATTTTATTCGTATCTTCAAATGAATATAAAAAGCCATAAGGAAGACTTATTTCTCCTTTCTCTACCCATTTAATAATCTTATTAGATGGTTCCGGTAACAAAACAGAAAGATAACCCAAAAAAATTAGAAGTATCATAAGAGAAGAATAAAAAAGACCACGTTTTTGTCAAGATGTATATCAAGTTCCCCTATCCCTATCTATTTTTAATTGCTCAACTCCAGATAAGCAAAATAGGCTTTGCATTTTATCGAATGTTATTCTCCTTGTAAATCTTATATTCTGAAAAACATGACTCAATTCTTCAAATATACAGTAATATACATAACTCCATTGCTTATCCAAGTATTCCCGCTTCTTTCTCCAACTCTTTTTCTCTTTATCCTCTTTAAATTTGCTTTCCAATCAAAAGTTAACTTTAATCCGACGATGAAAATCTTCTATTTTCCAGCAAGCACCATAAGCGGCAACCATTTCTTTTAAAACTTCTTCTCTTTCTATTCCAGCTTTATAAAAAATTACCTTCTTCCTACCGTATTTATCTATTTTCTCAAGAGTTATGCTGTGAGGAAGAAAGATGTTTCACCATTCTTCATACTCTGCTTCCCTACTTTTTATTAGTAACTTTCTCAAAGCCTGTAACCTCAATACAGAATCAATCGATTTATCTATAAGAGGTTTTATTACTCCTCTACCCTCAAAACCTCTCTCTAAAATTAATATCTTTCCAGTTTTGCTTATTATAGAAAAAATGAAATCTAATGCTTCTAATAATTTGAGATTTGAAGAACCTATAATACTCTCACCATATAATTCGCCGAATAAGCTCACCATTCTTTTCCTGTTTTTACCAACACCAAGAATGTTTAATAAATGATACCCATTGCCTATTTCTCTAGCGTTACCATCCCTGAGTTTCTCCATCTCTATTTTCTTTACATATTTCTTCTGAATGGGGCAATCGCCTCCTACGATATACTTGAGACCATCAAAAACCTTCTTAATTGCTTACAAAAAAACTCTTGATCCTCTGTTTCCACAGATTTTCTTTACCTATATTATGGCTTAATCTCTTCTCGGTATATTTATATTTGTTGTTTTCCTTACAATGATCTGCTAAACTTGGAAATATGGGCATCTTCTTTCTTTATCGTTCTAACTATGATATCCTTTAAAAAACCTCTCTTCTGGTAAACTCGTCAAATTTCTTAATTTCTAAAAAACCTATTTGACACAAAAATTTGTAGGTAGATAAGTTTGATTTTGTTCTCCTTTAGTTTTTTCTTCATAGATAAGAACCAAGAATAGCATCTGGTCAATTAGATATAGAAAGTTAGGTGATTTTAGAGGTTTTTTCGGAAGGTAGGTCCAAGTGTAGTATCTGGAATCAAAGATGTATTTTCAACCAAAACAACCAATAAGGAAGAAAAAAAAGATTAAACAATAATTCACAAAGAGTATCTTTTTATGGTTTTAAAAAGAAACTTTTGGGTGTCCTCGAAAAATTCCATTCTCTTTGGGAAATATTTCTTTCTAGAAATACAAGATTCTTCTTGATTCCTTGCAATTAGAAAATTTAGCCTTCTCCCTTTCTTAAAAGGGGAAGGCTAATCTCTATTATTTTATTTCAAAACCTTACTTCAATAATATTGACTTCTTCGTCTCTACATATCCATCAGCTTGTAACCTATACAAATATACCCCACCAGGTAATCCCTTAGCGTCCCACTGAACTGTATACTCACCGGCTTCTTTCTCACCATCCACAAGCACAGCTACCTCCTCACCTAATGTGTTGTATACCTTCAATACCACCCTTGCCCGAACCGGTAATGCATACCTTATCCTCGTCCCTGAATTAAATGGGTTCGGATAGTTCTGACTCAACTTGTATTCCCTGGGAAGTTTCTGCATTTCATCTACAGAGGTTGGTATCTGTGTATATTTAATTGTTGTATATACGCAGGACGTATCAGTTTCACTATATCCCGTCACATAAATATTATTTGAATTATCTAAAGCTATTCCAACTGGATAATCATTACTATTCTGAGTTTGACTAAACCTCGCTACCCACTGCTCCTCACCTGATGAATTATACTTGATTGTAGCATAATCATCCATAGTCCCTGAACCATAACTACGCCCCGTAACATATACATTTCCACTTGCATCTACTGCAAGGGCATT
>JBDRZZ010000029.1 GCA_039804165.1 candidate division WOR-3 bacterium | reverse complement strand
TTCTCAATATACAGAAAGGAGGTTTTTTTCAATACCTTTTCTTTGAAAAAATACAATCTAAACCCTTACAAATACTAAATTTCCGACTTTTGACACAAAAATTTTGGGGGGTTGTCAGTCATAATTTTGCCCTTGACAATATAGTCTTTCTATTTATTTTTCAAAAAGGAGAAGGTTTTAAATGGAAATATTGATACCCGTTTTAACTCTTGGGTTATTAGCTCTTGGCTTTGGAAGCTTTCTTATTTACAGTGCAGAAAAGTTTAAAGTCAAAAAGGATGAGAAAGTAGAAGCAATTCTAAGCATATTACCAGGTGCTGATTGTGGAGCTTGTGGAGCTGCTGGATGTGCTCTTTTTGCTGAAGGAGTGGCAAAAGGAGAATATAATTTATACGATTGTAAAGTAGGTGGAGAAGAAGTGGCAAATAAAATCGCAGAGATATTGGGAAAAGAAGAGAAAAAAGCTAGTAAAAAAGGAGAGGTGGCTGTTCTTTGTTGCCTTGGAGATGTAGAAACTGCAAAAAGGATTGTAATTTATGAAGGGATACCTACTTGTGAAGCACTCAATTTGATGGGTGGAGATAAAGGGTGTCAATATGGATGTCTTGGACTTGGAGATTGTTTTAGAGCTTGCCCATTTGGAGCTATTAAAATGGGAAAAAATGGATTACCTTATATAATAGAAGAAAAATGCACAGCCTGCGGAATTTGTGTTAAGACCTGTCCAAGAAATCTTTTTGAAATTATCCCAAAAGAAATGGACATTTATCTCGCTTGTCGTTCTTATGATGATGCTAAGACTGTTAAAGAAGTATGTAGGAGAGGTTGTATTGGTTGTGGACTTTGTGTAAGAGTTACAGACAATATAATAAAAATGGATGGTAATCTTGCAAAAGTAGAATGGAAAAAGGTAAAAGACAGTATATCTTTAGAACCCGCTTTAGAAAAATGTCCCTGTAAAACTTTTATAAGACGCTCCGAGTTAAGAAAAATTAAAAATGGAGAAAAATAAATGTATCGTTATTTATTTGTAATTAAAGAATTCAAAATCCCTGCTTATGGGTTTATGGCTGTTATTGGATATCTTGTTGGGATGTTCTTTATAACGAAAGAAGGAAAAGAAAGGAAGATAGAACCTAGTGTATTACAATCTCTTTCAATATGGATAATTGTTGGAATGTTAATTGGAGCGAGAATTTGGTATGTTTGGGAAAACTGGTGTGATTTTAGTTCGGATTTTATCTCTATTTTTAAGTTATGGGAAGGAGGAATGGTATTTTATGGTGGTTTTATTGGAGGATTTATTGGAGGATTATTATTCGTAAAGATCTCAAAGTTAAATCTTCCTGAAACTATGGATGTAATGGCTCCAGGAGTCGCAATAGCAATTTCTATAGGAAGAATTGGATGTTTCCTTAATGGATGTTGCTATGGAAGGATAACAAATAGTTGGATTGGAGTCTCTTTCCCTTCTCGGTGGTTACCTCCGGCATATTGGGATCAAGTTCAAAAGGGTTTAATTCCTTCTACTGCTGAGTGTAGCCTTCCTGTTATTCCAACCCAACTCATTTCTACTTTAAATCTTTTTATAATCTTCTTAATACTTTGGAAAATTAGAAAGAAAAAAATATTTAACGGCTTTCTTTTTTCTTTATTTATAGGGTTATACGGCCTTCATAGATTTGTAATAGACTTCTTTCGATCTTATTCAGGGAAAGCTTTAGTCTTAAAATTTATTACACTTTCTCAGCTATTGAGTATTATTATGATATTAATTTCTATTGTAGTTATAACTGTAAACGGGGTTAATAAGAGAAAAAAGTGAAAAAGCTGTTATTCTTTTTATTTCTTCTTTTTTACCCTTTTAAATTTTATTCCCACAAAATTGAATTTAATAATGGGAAGATTATTGAGGTGGATTCAATACTTATGCGAAATGATTCTATTTATACAAAAGATGAAGTTTTCCTAAGAAGTGAAGTAAAATCTATAATATTTGGAGAAGGCGGATTTGAGGAAGGAGAAGAAACAATTTCTATTGATATTCAGAATATTCTAAAAGAGAGAGAAAAGATAATCACTAAATACTATGATTTTGATGGGGTGGTAATGTTAGATAAAGGTGTAAATACTTTGCTACCTCTTGGAACTCGGAAATATGAATATCACTTCCGGGGATTAATTTTAAAAGATTCTAAAAGGTCATGGGCTTCTTTTCAACATAGCTTTGATCCCCAAAGAGAAAAAGTAAAGATTGATTTAGCAAGAGTTATAAAGCCTGATGGAAGGGTGATTTCTTTAGATATGAATAAAATAAAGATTACAAAACCAAAAGCGGAAGAAATCTACTTTACGAAAAGGAGAATAATTTCCTTTCAATTTCCAAATGTGGAGGTGGGTGATATTATAGAATATAAATACACAGAAGAGATTTTTAATCCTTGGGACAAAAAAATATTCACAATGGGATGGTTCTTTGGAGGAGAAGACCCAGTAATTGAATCTTCTATTAGAATAATTGTTCCTATAAAAACTTTCATAGTTTTCAAGATAAAAAATGATGATAGCATCTTTATAGACTCTTTATATAGAGATTCTACAAAAGAATATTATTTTGAGAAAAGAAATACTTTACCTCCAGTTGAGGAACCTTTAATGCCTTCTATAGAAGAAATTATTCCCTTTTTACAACTTTCAAATCAAAAGGATTGGAATTATATATTTAACTGGTATTCAGATTTTCAGAAAAAAAGAATGGTTGTAACCGAGAAAGTCCAAAAATTAGCAGACTCTTTAACGAAGGATCTAAAAACTAACGAGGAGAAAATCGCTTCTCTATATCACTGGATTCAGAGAAATATTAGATACATCTCTATAAAAGGAGCTATAGCAAGCGGTGTTTCAGGACACACTGCAGAACAAACCCTTGAGAATGGGTATGGAGATTGCACAGATAAAGCAATTCTTTTTTCCACTCTGTTAAAAGCAATAGGAATTGAAGCTTATCCAGTTTATCTTCATACACATCCCTCGCCAGAATTAGCTAAAGAGGTCCCTTCATTTTGGGGAGATCATGCTATTGTGGAAATATTTCCAGAAAATGGAGACCCCTATTTTCTTGATCCGGTTTCTGAATATAGTAGATATCCTTCATTTCCTTCAATGGATCATGGAGTAGATGCAATATGCGCTCAAAAATCGAGAATTGACTTTATTGAAATCCCAGAACCAGAAAGGAATTTAAGGGAATATAGTTATGATATTGAAATAAAATTAGATAGCTTTTCCATTGTAAAGTTTCACTCGAAATATAATGGAAGCTACGAAGCTGGTGTCAGGGCTTATTGGGAGAGTCTTGATTCGACTCAAAAGAAGAATCAGTTTGAAAAAATGATAAAAAGGATTTCTCCTTATGCTCAACTTTTAGAATATGAACTTTTAAATTTAAACGATATTTCTAAACCTTTAGAGATGACAATAAGATATCAAATACCTAATTTTCTAAAAAAGCAAGGAGAACTTTATTTTCTCAAACTTCCCGAGCTAAAAGAAAGATATACAAAAGACGAACTTTCTCTTTCAACTCGTAACTATGACTTAATTTATGAAACTTCTGAAGAAATTACTCACTCTTTTAAAATTTATCTTCCCTCTCAGGTAGAAATTTTATCTCTTCCAGAGAAAATTTCTTTATCTAATTCGAAAGTTGAATACAGCGCTTTTTATTTAGTAAAAGAAGACACTTTAATATTCAAAGATGTTTGGAAGAGAAGAGATAAAAAAATAAAGGTCTCAGAGTATAAAGAATACAAAAATCTGTGTAACAAATTATTAAAATATGTAGAAAGGCCCATAATTATGAAAGTAAAAGGAGACACCGAATGAAAAAAAATAAAATTTTATCTATTATTTTGTTTTTTATATTTTTAATTTCATGTAATCAAAGATTTCTAAAAAAAGATAAAAACTGGATAGAAGATATTATATATACAGAGAAAGGAGAAGAATACAAATGCAAAATAAACAAAATAACTTCTGATTCAGTTTATATTGAAACCTTTGAAGGGAATGTTGTTTTACCTAAAAAGGAAATTAGTGAAATAGATTTTGCAAAGAAAAGAGAAGGTTTTCTATGGAAAACAGTAAAAGATATAACAGATCCAATATTACTTAAAAGCATCAAAATAGACCTTTCAAAGTTCAAAGATAAAAAATTTGTAGATGTTTATCTTCACAAGGAATTAGAAATAAAGAAAGATTCTACTTATTCTTATTCAATAAGATGTATTAGAGGTATTTCTTCTGAAAAGGGGAGGGATGGAGGTAATATAAGCTTTAAATACCGTTCAAAGGAAGAAAAAATAGAAATAAATTTTGCAAGGACAATAACAAAGGAAGGAGAGGTTCTTCCTATAAGAGAAAACGCTATAGAAGACGCTTCTGTTTTTTACGCCGTCCCTCCTTATGAAAACCTTAGAGAAAGGAAAATTGCTTTAAGAGAAGTAAAACCAGGAAATTTTTTGGATTTCAAGGTAACAATTAAAGGTAAAATATCTAAAGAAAATCCTTTTGTTTTGGAGAGTATAATAGGAGGCTTTGAACCTATTATTAAAAGTATTATAAGGGTTAAAGTTCCAAGAAATTTTAATTTGGTTTGGCAAACTTGGAAATTAAGCGAACCAGAGTTAAAATTTTCAGGAAGAAATAAAATTTTAGAATGGGAGATAGGACCTATCGAAGAAATAACAAAAGAAGAAAATATGCCTCCTCTTCCCTACATTGTTCCAAGAGTAATCGTTGGACTTAAAAATGACTGGACGGAGATAATAAAAGATTTTAAAAATCATTGTAAAGGAGAATTTTTTCCCAAAACCAAAGAACCTCAAGAGATATATAAGGAAATAGTTGGTTTAGTAAAGTCTGTGGACGTGCCTTCTTATCTCTCAAATTTATACCCAAAAGCTATGGAAGAAATATTAGAAAATAAATTTGCCAATTTGCTTGATAAATCTTTTCTTCTTTATTCTGCTCTTAAAACAAAGGGGTATCCTGTAGAGTTAATTTTAGTGGGTTCAAAAACAAAGGGAGAAATAGCCAAAGATGTTCCTTCTCTATATCAATTTGATGGGGCCCTTGTAAAATTGGAGGATACATTCCTTGAGCCTTCCTCAGAACTTATTCCATATGGATATGTAAGTTCAGAATATCAAAATACAGTGGGTTTATCTATTGATAAAAATGAATTTGTTAAAATACCTTTATTTGAAGAAGAAAAAGAAAAAACTTCTATAAGAAGAATTGTAGAGCTTAGAGAAAATGGAGACGCAGTAATAGAAGAAGAAATTAAGAATTTAGGTGAAAGCGCAATGCTTTTGAAAAACTTCCGTTATTTACGTAAAGAAGAAAAAGAAAATATAATTGAAGGTTATTTAAACGAAAATATTCCAGGAGCTATTTTAGAAAATGTTTATTTTACCCATATAGAAGATTTAAATCCGGAAGTTAAAGTAAATGTAAAATATGAAATTCCAGAATTGGCAATAAAACAAGAAGATTTCTTACTTCTACACTTACCAGGAATAAAATATTCTGCTTATTCTGTGGGGACAACAGAAAGGAAAAATCCAATTTATTGGGGTAAGCTTAAGAAAGAAGAAAATGAAATAATTATAAAGATTCCAAAAGGATTTAAGGTCCGATGTCTTCCAAAAGAAATTTATTTTTCTCTTCCTTTTATAGAGTTCAAAAATTCTTTCACTTACTTAGAAGAATCAATTATATATAAAGATTATTTTTCTCAAAAGGAGGAATTCTTTCAAAAAGAAGTTTATCCAGAATATAAAGAAATTATGACAAAAATTGCAGAACTTTCAGAAGAGTGGATTATTCTTGAGAAAGCAAAATAACTTTTATTTTCATTTTTAATATCTCGTAGATAAGAATAAACTACCTGCAAAAACAAAGAATAAAACCCACATAAGAGGATGAACTTCTTTTGCTCTTCCTCCAAAAAGTTTAATAAGGGGATACGATACAAATCCAAAAGCCATTCCATGAGATATATTATAAGTGAGAGGAATTCCCACAAGAACAAGAAAAGAGGGAATTACTTCAGTTACATCGTCCCATTTTATATTTGCTACACTTTTAATCATAAGAGCTCCTACAAGAACTAAAGCTGGAGCAGTAATAGGGTAAAATGTATTCTCACCAACGTGATATCCTCCCCCAATTGATTTTATAAGAGGATAAAAAAATATCGCTAATAGAAAACAAATAGAAGTGAAAACATTAGTCAAACCTGTCCGACCACCTTCACTAACACCAGCAGCACTTTCAATATAACTTGTAACAGTAGAAGTTCCTAATAAACTTCCTACAACAGTCCCTATTGCATCAGACAAGAGAGCCTTTCCAGCTTTAGGTAGTTTTCCCTTTTCATCGAGCAAATTAGCATGAGAACTTACCCCTATTAAGGTCCCTACTGTATCAAAAAAATCTAAAAGGAAAAGGACCAGAATAGGAACAATGTATTCAACCCGAAGACTCCCAAAAATATCAAGTTTAAATAAAGTGGGAGTCAAAGAAGGAGGTTTTGAGACAATTCCTTCAAATTTAACTATACCCATTGGAATTCCAACAATATAAGTTAAAAGAATCCCCCATAGAATAGCCCCTTTTACTCTTCTTACATATAAGAAAAATATTATAACCAATCCTATAAGAAACAGTATAGTATAATTCTTACTTAAATTTCCTAAGGTTACAAGGGTTCCTGGACTATCTTTAATTATTCCACCCCATTGAAGACCAATAAAGGTGATAAAAAAGCCTATTCCTCCAGCAATAGCTCTTTTTAAACTATCAGGGACCGTTTCAATAATAGATTCTCTAATTTTAAACAGGGTTAATATTATGAATAAAACCCCAGAAACAAAAACAATTCCAAGAGCCTTTTGCCAGCTTACACCCATTCCAAGGACAATCGTAAAAGCAAAAAAGAAATTCTCCCCCATTCCAGGAGCAAGAGCAATAGGATAATTTGCATAAAAACCCATAATAAGCGTCGTAATCACAGAAGAAAAGATTGTTGCCATCATAACAGCTCCAAAATCCATTCCCGCAGCAGAAAGGACAACAGGTTGAACAAAAATTATATAAGCCATTGTCATAAAGGTAGTTATTCCAGCGATAGCTTCAGTTTTAATTGAAGTATTATGTTTTTTTAATCTAAAGAAATCCATCTCACCTCCTTTGGTTTAAACTGTTATAGAAACGTCGCTAAATAGGATAGCTGGAAAGTTTCCCATATATGCAGAATGTTGCTTATTTTCAATTGCTTCTATATTTTTCATTACATCATAAATGTTTCCAGCTATCATTACATCCTTAACATAACCCACTATTTCTCCTTTTTCTACGTATATTCCAGGAGACCCCCCAATAGAAAAATCTCCATTAGGAATGTTTCCGCTATGAGCTCCAAGGGCTCCGCCAATTATAAGTCCTTTATCAATCATTGATAAGAGCTCTTTAAAATTATTCTCCCCACATTTTATATATAAATGTCTAAGTAAAGGACTAGGCTTTAAAGAGATTTTATCCTCTCCCCAGAAACCAACTTTATATCCATGACCTGTTGAGTTCACTCCCATTTTCCCTCCATAATAAAGATCATAATAGAAGTTCTCAAGAACCCCTTCTTCAATTATCGGAAGATACTTAGTCTGAACTCCTTCATCATCAAAACTACGAGCGAAGGGCATTTCATCATTTAAAGGATCATCATAAATTGTAAGTTTTGAACTAAACAATTTCTCCCCCAACTTATTATAAACAGGAGATTCTTTCTTATAAACACTCTTTCCACTCGTGGCACTTAGTAGTCTCCATATAAGAACATACATCGTTTCTGGTAGAAACAAGACTTTCATTTTCCCCCTTTTTATTTTAACTTCTCTTTTGGATCTTTCGTATATATCGGAAACAAAGTTAATAAATTCCTTATCTATTTCCTTAAAACTTTTACCAATAATACTCCGCATTATTGCAGAGTGAGAAGCAGGATAGAGAATTTCTGCTGTAAGATAATATTCGGAGAAATTCGAAGTTAGACTTGTCCCATAATTATTTTCAATTTCAATAGATTCTACTCCGAATCCTGCATATATGTTTATTTGTCCACTTACTCTCATAGAAAGCTCCCCAATAACTCTTCTACATTCGTCAATTACTTTGGAAGTAGAAACTTCTTCAATAGAAGAATCATAAGAATTAAGAGGGAAAGATCTTTTATTAATTGGAAAATCAAAAGGAGCTTCTACTCCATAGGAAAGAGAATAAACAGCATTTTGAAAGAATTCTTCTATATTTTTAAGATTTTTAGTATATGCAAAACCCATTTTGCCATCTTTTAATATTCTTAAACTAACACCGGATTGAATGCTTTCTTTTATATCTTTAAGCTTAGAATTCTCAAAAATCACTGTAGTAAAGTTTTCCTTAAGATAAAATAGTTCAAATTTATTCATCTTCTTTTTTATAAAATCTAAAATTTTTTCCACTATCTGCCTCCCACAACGACTCTTTCTACAAGAATATGTGGAGCTCCACTTGAAGACTTTATGTTGATTTGACCTTTCCCGCACCCTCCCACTTTTGAAAAAGATAAATCATTTCCTACTTTTTTAATATTCTCGAGAGTTTTATAAAGATTTCCGGAGATATTAATTTCTCTAATCATCTTTCCAATTTTTCCGTTTTTAACTTCATATCCATATTGAGCTCCAAAAGTAAAGTTTTCTCCGCTTGTTTCTCCACCTTTTGCATCAAGAAGATACAATCCATCTCCTAAATCATCGAGAAGTTCTTCAAAAGAGCTCTCTCCAGGTTGAATAAAAATATTCCCCATCCTAATGATCGGCGGGTATCTATAGTCTTCTGCAACACAGTGACCTGTAATAGGCTCACCAAAAGCTGCGGCTGTTCTCCTTGAATGAAGTCTTCCAACAAGAATTCCTTCTTTCATAAGAAAAGTTGGACGAACCTTAACACCTTCATCATCATACTTATAAAAACCAAGTTGTCCCGGAATCGTTGCATCGTCAATAATGTTTACCTTCTCGCTCCCCAATTTCTCTCCTATTTTTAATTTTGCTCTTAGAGAAGGATTATCTTCAATAAGGTCTGCTTCTGAAAAATGGCCAAAGGCTTCATGAGTAAAAACGCTTGCAAGTTCTGGATTAAGAACTACGTTATAAATCCCGCCTTTAACAGGAGAAGCTTTTAAAAGAGCAATGGCTATTTTTGTTCTATCTTCAAATTCATTTTCTTTATCTCTCATTATTCTAAAACCATCACTTCCCTCAAAACCAACTCTTATATTTTGAAGTAAGTTACCCTCCTTAACAGTAATAGTTCCTCTAATACCAAGTGTTATTAAATCTTCTCTAATTTCACTCCCTTCTGAACTAACAAAATATTTTTCTCTAATTACTTCATTATAATTTATATTAGTTGTAATAACCTTATTACTATTGAAAGGGATACTGTTATATTTTCTTAGTAGTTCAATTTTTTCTTCCATAGAAACATTTCTAGGATCTTCCGTAAGTTTTGGAATAAATACATCTTTTATAGGTTCAACTTTAGCCAAATTTACATAACTTTCTTTATTTTTAGTGATCAAGATCGCATTCTCAATACCATCTCTTATAGCCTTTCCCGAATCTTCTTTTTTCGTAAATGTCACTGTTGCAAAACCTCCTCTTTTGAGAATTCTAAGAACATAACCATCAGTAGAATTAGAACTTACTTCTACAAGCTCTTTACCACTAAAGATAATTTTAACCTCTTTTTTGATTTCGTAACGAATATCTGAATAGTCTGCATCAATTTTTGAGATTAGATTTTTTAACTCTTCTATCATTTAAGTTATAAAATAATAAAGAGAATAAAAATTGTCAACAGAGAGGGTTTTTTCTAATGAATACACCACTCCCCCCTTGACATCGCTTTTATGTTAGCTATCATTAAAAAAATAAGGAGGTATTAAATGAATACAATATTGTTCGGTTTCTTTATTTATCTTCTTATTGTTCTTGGAATAGGCATTTGGACCTATCGCCTTACTAAAACCCAAGAGGATTTCATTATAGCTGGAAGAAAGCTTAACCCTATTGTGACTGCATTTTCTGAAAGAGCTTCTGGAGAATCAGCATGGTTACTTTTAGGACTACCTGGAGCGGTTTTTGCTATTGGACTTATTGAAATTTGGGTCGCTCTTGGTTGTATAATTGGAATAATCCTTGCTTGGTATTTAATTGCAAGTGACTTAAGAATAAAATCAGAAGAAAATGGAGCTTTAACTATCCCTGAATTCTTTTCACGGAATTTTGGATTAGAAGATAGGAAAATAGAACTTTTAGCTACTTTTATCGTTATTTTCTTCTACTCTTTCTACATATCAGCCCAATTCAATGGCGCAGGAAAAACCTTGAATGTTTCTTTTGGAATACCTCATTTTACAGGTATGGTAATAGGAGCTTCAGTGATAGTAATATACACCCTCCTTGGAGGCTTTTTTGCTGTAGCTTGGACAGATTTTTTTCAAGCAATAATTATGATAATAACTCTCGTAATCCTACCAATAGTTGGGCTCTTTGCCTTCCTTAAAAGCGGAAATTCTCTTGATTTGAGCTTTAAAACGTTAGTCGGAAATAAAAGAGGAATTGACGCTCTAATGGGTGTATTGGGAGGATTAAGTTGGGCGTTTGGCTATCTTGGTCAACCTCATACAATTGTTAGATTTATGGCTATTAAGGATCCAAGGAAGATTAAAACAAGTAGAGCCATAGCTATCTGGTGGAGTTTTCCTGCTTTTTTAGGAGCGTTCTTAATTGGAGTGGTTGGAAGAGGTTTAATCTCACAAAACACATTAAAGGATCCTGAACAGCTTATGCCATATCTTGCAACTTCTTTATTTCCTTTATGGCTTGCCGGAATCTTAATCTCAGGAGCAATAGCTGCTATGATGTCTACGGCAGATTCTCAACTTCTCGTTATTTCCTCTTCGTTCTCTGAGGATATATACCACGACCTTTTTAGGCGAAAGATCTCTGAAAAAGCTCAGTTATTTGCCTCCAGAATAATAACTATGCTTGTTGGTGTTGCGGCTTTTATACTTGCACTTTTGTCAAAACACCTTATCTTTGCCACAGTTGCTTTTGCCTGGTGTGGTCTTGGGGCTTCTTTTGGTCCCGCTTTGCTTTTGACTCTTAAATGGAAGAAAACTAATAAAAATGGAGTTATGTTGGGAATGTTAACAGGCTTCCTAAGTACTATCCTTTGGAAACTTGTGCCTTTATTAAACGAATTAATAAATGAAAGAATCGCTACCTTTGCTCTTGGTACAATTGGAGTAATCTTAGGAAGCCTATTAACAACAAGAAGAAAGGTATAAGTTTTTCTTCCTTTATACCCAGCCTTTTATCTTCATTGCATCTACAACTCTTTTAACTGCCACAAGGTAAGCAGCAAGACGATTATGAACCTTTTTTGTTTTACCGTTTCATGAACCGCCCAAAAAGCTTTCGTCATATGATCATCTAGTTCTTTATAAACTCTATCAAGACTCCAATAATATCCATTTTCGTTTTGAACCCATTCAAAATAAGAGACTGCGACTCCTCCAGCATTCGCAAGAAAATCAGGAATTACATAACAACCATTTTCATGAAGGATCTTATCAGCTTCAGGGGTTGTGGGACCATTAGCAAGTTCTACACTGATTTTTGCCTTAATCTTTCCAGCATTTTTCTCTGTTATTACGTTCTCAAGAGCTGCTGCGATAAGAACATCATTTACTTCCGATTCAAGTAATTCTTCAGATTCCTTAGCCTTTAGGCCCTTTTTATTTAATATCCCACCTTTAGAGTCAGATATCGCTATCACTTTCGAACCAAACATTTCTTCTATAAGAGAATGGGCGAATTGACCTGCGTTTCCATATCCTTGAATAGCAACCCTAGCTTTTGAAAGATCTAATTTTTTAACTTTTGCTGCTTCTCTTAGAACAAACATACCTCCTTTTGCAGTAGCGTCTCCCCTACCTAATGAACCTCCAACTTCTAACGGTTTTCCTGTTATTACCCCGGGAGTATTATAACCTGTTATGACTGAATATTCATCCATCATCCATGCCATAATTTGTGGATTAATATAAACATCAGGTGCAAGAATGTCTATTTTGGGGCCTATAAATTTGCCAATGGCTCTAATATAACCTCTTGCAAGACGTTCCTTTTCAGCTTCTGACATACTCTTTGGATCACAAACAATTCCTCCTTTAGCACCACCATAAGGGATATCCACTACGGAGGTTTTTCCAAGTCATCCAAGCTGCAAGAGCTCTGACTGTATCTATAGTTTCTTCAGGATGCCATCTAATTCCACCTTTAGTAGGACCTCGAGCATCATTATACTGAACTCTAAATCACTGAAAAATTTCAACAGTTCCATCATCCATCTTAACTGGTATAGTTAAATGTAACCCACGCGTAGACCATCTCAGCATTTCATGGGTTCCAGAATCTAACCCAAGGACTTCTGCCGCCTCATCTAACTGCACCTGTGCAATTTTGAAAGGATTTAACTCTTCCATAACTTAACCTCCTTAAGGTTTAGCTCTACTTATCTCAAAATCTCCATTGAAAATCAAGTTGTGATATAAAAATATTTAAGAAAATGTTAAGAGAAAAAAACTCATTTTTTATGAAATCTTATTAAAAATAAATTTAGGCTTTTTAAATAAGAAAACCTTGACATTTAGATTTTTTTTATTTATTTAATTAAACAAAAAATATTTTATGTATGAGGTTAAATACAAAAATATAAAAATAAAATTAATAAAAGGTAATATTGCAGAGCAAAAAACAGATGCTATTGTAAATGCTGCAAATAAAAGGCTTGCACCTGGAGGAGGAGTTGCTGGAGCTATACATAGAGCTGCAGGCTACAAACTTTGGGAAGAATGTAAAAAGATAGGAGGGTGTGAAACTGGAGAAGCTGTAATAACAAAAGGATATAAATTACCAGCCAAATGGGTGATTCACACTGTGGGTCCTATTTGGAGAAATAGAAAAGAAGATCCAGAAATGCTTAAAGCTTCTTATGTAAATTCGCTCATTTTAGCAGAGAAATATAAAATTAAATCTATTTCTTTCCCAGCAATTTCCACTGGAGCTTTCGGTTATCCTATAAAAGAAGCATCTGAAATAGCCCTTAAAAGTGTATTTCAAATGGTAGATAGTCTTTCTTCAGTCAAATTGATTCAATTTGTATTATATGACGAGGAAACTTACAAAATTTTTGAAGAGAAACTAAAAGAATTAAAAAATTATAAAGAAAAAACAGATTCGTTTTGATGATTTATGTAAAATGGAACAAAAAAGCAAGATTTAGATTCTAAATCTATTTGATTTTTATCGTTTTCACCTAATGCTTTACAAAGAGATTGATCTTCTCCAGAGATAAAAAATAATAAATGAATATTATATTCACAATCATAAACAAGTTCCCCTCTAAAGGATATTCCTCCCATCAACATGTTAAAGGAAGAACCTATCTTGCCTCTTAATTCAACAATATTTTCATCTTTTTTCTTTCTATCCATTTTAAACTCCTCCTCTCTTAATTTTATAAAACTCCAATTAAAAATTTGATTGACCAAAGACATTTTAATTTCTCAAAAAGCCATTAAAAACGAATACAAAATTTGTTCCAAAAATTAAAGTTTTGGGCATCAATGCATTAAACAAAAAAGACTCGCAAAATAAGAAAAAATCTTTGCGGTATGCAAAACTCTTCTTGAAGCCTCTGTTAGTATTAGAAGGAATGGAAGAGAGTTACTACCTATTAAATAGTCCTACAATTTCTCCTTTTGCTAAAATATGCCCTTCCATTTTCTTTAAGAGTTTCTCTTTTGTTATTTCTTTCTCAGCATCTAAAACTGTATCAAGAGCATATAGTTTAAAATGATAATGATGGGCCGGACCTCTTGGAGGGCAAGGACCTCCATAACCAACTCTTCCAAAATCTGTCATACCTTGCAAAGCTCCAAAGTCAAGAGTATCTTTTATTGGAAGTCCCTCAGGCAAACTATCTATCTCAGGTGGAATATTATATATCACCCAATGAACAAAATCTCCCCCAGGAGCGTCTGGATCGTCACATATTAAAGCGAGAGACTTAACCCCTTTTGGAAGTTCTCCCCATCCAATGTGTGGAGAGATATCTTCTCCTTCACAGGTATATTTCTTTGGAATTACACCTCCATTTTTAAAAGAGGAAGAGTAAACTTCTATCTCTAACATTTCTACCTCCTTAGTTTCTTTTTTTTCTAATCCTTTAGATCTTCCACAAGCGCAGTAAAAGAAGAAAATTGAAGAAGTTAAAACTGCTAAAATAAACTTCATAAAATACCTCCTTTCTGTTTAAAAGAATAATTCATCCCTTTTAAAAGTCCTTCCTTTAATTCGTATTTGAAACGTTCCTTTAGCCAATTAAAATCGTTAATTTTCTCCACCGCTTCCTTATTTTCTATATTTTCCATACCATATCTTCTACCAGCTCGTGCCCCTTTAATACACCACTTACCAAAAGGCCGATCAATCCCTATATTACACCAAACATTAAGAAGATAAATCCTCATTGGATCTTTTATCTTTTCCGAATGTTTACTTGCCAATTGGGCGCATTCTCTAAAACCGGCTCTCCATGAACAAAAAGGTGAAGAATTAAACCTATTTATAGAAGCTACTTTATATATCTGTTTGTGAGGCAAATGCACAAAAACATCTATTCCATACTTTTCAACTTTATCGAAAATTCTTTTAGGAAACAGTTTCACAGCTCCATTAGCATACTCTAAATCATTTACAGCGTTACGGCTTAACCACATATAAAAATAATCCTCTTCTAACTTTTCTGTTGTAGGAGAAGTAAAATCAAAATCTTCCAAAATATATGAATCTCCATCCACGACAAAAAAATAATCAGTTCTTGCGATTCTTGCACATTCTTTGTGTGCTTCAAGAATACCTTTTATTCCATGAACCCTCTGTGCATATGGATAAAATTTTTTAAGACGCTTCCAATGCTCCTCAGCGAATGGCTCATCGTAAGAAAGGAAAATAATATCAAATTTTATCTTTTCGCTCATTTTACAAACCTTCTTATAAAATAATTTATTTCTTCTGCTGCTCCTTTCTGACCAAAACCATCTATAAACAACTTGGGAACCTCTTTTTTTATAATTTTTCTTCTTTCTTCTAAGGAACCCAAGGCCTCTTTCATAGCTTTAAGAAAAGCGTTTTTATTTAAATCTCTTGGATCAATTCTTATAGTTAATCCATATTTACTCATTCTATTTACATGGATTTGATCTATAGGATTTTTTATATCAGGAATTGAGATAGAAGGAATCCCAAGATATGCTAATTCCCAAGTTGTTGAAAAACTTCCACTACAAATTGCAAGATCACTTGCGACCATTAATCTATCAATTTCCCAATCATAATCCTTAACAATTATTTCTGGATCCTTCCCAATCCCTTTCAGATATTCCTGATAAAGTTCTCCGGTTAAAAGAATCAACTTTTTGTTTTTTTCTTTTATATCTTTAAAAGCTTCTATACTTACATTTAACATTTTTTTTCTATCTCTGGCTCTTCCTCCTGGAGTGACAAAGATAACCTTAGCTTCATTATCTATTCCCAACTCCTCCCTTACTTTTCTTTTATCTTTCAAAGAATACTTAAACTCTCTAATTATAGGACCCACGAAGGTAAGAGGAACATTAAAACCAAATGGAATTGTGTGAAATAAAGGAGTATCAACAAAGATAACAAAGTCTGCTTTTCTTACAGCAGGAATTACAGGATGATTTTTGTTATAATACTCAAAGAACCAATGTGTTATCAAAATAGAAGGAATCTTCAAGGCTTTTGTTATATGTAGAACAATGAAAACTTCGTCACTTATAACCAAATCAGGTTTGAATCTTCTTATTAATGACCAGATCTTAATACCTGCTTTCATTGTTAATTCTTCTTCTTGAGATAGACCAAGATTAAAAACATTAATCCCCAAATTACAAAGATAAAAATATCCTTTGTCGTAAGAGGCCAAAAGGATAGATAAACTATCGTTTAATTTCTTAAGTTCTTGGAGTATAAGTAAATCATTCATTGCATGACTAAAGCCTCTGCCTCGAGATAAATATAATATCTTAGGGATTTTATCATTCATAGTGCTATCCATACACACTAATAAATTTATCAAATGTTTAATATTTATCAAGTATCTTTGAAGAAGAATCTTTTTATCTTTAAGTAAGGAGTTTCTCTTTAAAAGACGAATTTTTAGACAAAGAATTTTAATTCATATTCCGTAGAGCTTTACAAAAAAAATTTAGAATAAGAAAATTTAAGCCATAAAAAGCTTTTATAACTGAGATTTTATTTTTTGAAACCTCTCAGTATAATAAGGTAACTCTACGCCACCAATTTTGTTAATTTCTTCTTCTGCTTTTTTAATTCTATCTTGAGAAGGGGGATGAGAAGAAAGTAACCCTAATATTGCAGGAGGAGGATTTCCCTCCATTTTCTTAAACTTCTTAAAAACTTCAACCATTCCTTTTGGATTATATCCTGCGTTTTTAGCGTAGAGTAATCCATAACTATCTGCTTCAAATTCATTCTCTCTACTATAACCCTGAAGAATAAGCATTGCAGCTACATCCACAATTTTTCCTAATACACCTTCTGCTTTTTCTCCAAGAGCGAGTTGCGCAATTATTGAATAACCATAGATACTTTGTAATTTTTTCACAGAGTGTCTTGCCACAACATGACTAACTTCATGAGCAAGAACTGCAGCAAGTTCAGCTTCACTATCAAGAGTCTTAAGGAGACCTGTATAAATGTAAATAAAGCCCCCAGGACAAGCAAAGGCATTTATATCTTCTTTCTCAATCACCTTAAACTTATACTCAATATCTTTTCTATCACACACTCTCACAATTTTCTGCCCAACTTCATTCACGTAACTTTGAATAGCCGAATTACTCACAAGTTTTTCTTTGCTTTCCACATCCTTTGCGACTTGTTCTCCAATTCTAACTTCCTCCTCAGAAGAAATTAAGATAAGATCTGTTTTTCCACCCGGGCCTGTGGTTACACACGAAATAAAAAATATAAAGATAAAAATTAATAATTTCTTCATTGTTAATAAATATATAAAAAATACTATTTCAGTCAATACCTTTTAAGATAATTTTTTTGTTAATAAAATAAGGATGGGTTTTATTATTTTTAAAAACTGAATTTGAAATGGATTTTTCTCAAGAATTTGATTAAAGATTTTAGAAGCATAAAACATAAGATACATATTTCTTCTTATCATCTTCTGATAAATTCTTAAGGGAACTCCATTTTTAAGATTAAGACTAATTGCCTTTGAAGCCAAAAAAGCAGATTGAACCGCATTATATATCCCTCCACCTGTAAGTGGGTTTGCGAGAGAAGCAGCATCTCCAATTAAGATAGTATTTTTCCAAACTAATGACTCTGGATTAGAAAATATAGGATAAGTCCATTTATAAATATTTTTAGGTTGTGGAAAACCATAATCTTCCAAAAGTTTATAAAAATTTCTCTCGTTTTCTTTGGAAAACTCTATAGTTGTTCCAAGGCCTATATTTATTTTATCCCCTTTTGGGAAAATCCATGAATATCCCTTTTTTGTATAAGAAAAATCAAAGAGGAGCTTTTTTTCAAAGGCAAAAGGGATATCCGAACTTATTGTCTTTATCATTTTCTTTATCCTTCCATAATTGCAAAATTTTCTAACCACACTACCCACCCCATCTGCACCCACTATTATTTTACCCTTGAATTTATCACCCTTAGAAAACACATTTCCATCTTCAATTTTAATGACCTTGCATTCATCTATAAATTCAACTCCGTTTTCAATAGCTTTATTTACCAAAAGATTATCAAACTCTTTTCTTTCCACTATATAGGAGATCGGCTCTTCCATTTCAATTTCAAGAAAAGACGTATCCTTTTTAAAAAAAAGCCCAAAGACTTTCTCTTTCACAACTTTCTCTAAAGAAAAAGGAAAGAAATTTTTTAGAGAAACCTGAAAAGCACCAGCACAAGGTTTGAAACGAGGAAATTTTGCCTTATCAAGAAGAAGAATATCAAATCCTTCTCTTGCTAAAAAATAAGCAAGTGAAGACCCTGCGGGTCCCGCACCACAAATCACAACATCCTTAATAGACATTTCGTTTAATAATAAGGAAATTTAATTTAATGTCAAGTAATTCTACGGATATTCTAACTTTCCTGTCCTGCTCCCTATAGGAGTGGACACTGGAAGTGTGTAGAGATATAATAAAAATTATAAAGAAGGGGGCAGAGAATGAAAAGAAGGAATTGGTCAGTTGATGAGAAATTAGCGATAGTTCTTGAGGGTTTGAGG
>JBDRZZ010000028.1 GCA_039804165.1 candidate division WOR-3 bacterium | reverse complement strand
TCCTATTCCATACCCACTTGCCCAAGGATTAAGCTCTACAATATTGTATTCATCTAATCCCCCTGAGACAAATATCCCCACATTATTAAAACCTCTATAATCTAATTCCTTTCTTGTTTCCTCCAAGATAAATTTCAGTTCTCCCCTTCTTGAAGAAGGAGTATCAATTCTAATCGCATTCAATTTTTGTTTTAAGCTCTCTGCAAGTCTTACTCCTTCAATTTTCTCGTCTCCAAAGGTATCTACAAGAATAATGCGGGGAATCTCTTTAGAAATTACTTCATCATAAGCCAGCGCAGCTCCCTCTGTATCTTCAAAGATAAGAATTAGAGAGTGGGGAATCGTCCCTGTTGGTTTTAGATTTAATTTCTCTGCAGATAAAACAGAAGAAACTCCATCTACTCCTCCAATATAAGCATATCTATCTATAATAGGGGTTATAGATGGATGCATTCTTCTCGATCCAAAAGAAATAATAATTCTTCCATCTGCATTTATTTTACATCTTGCTGCTTTCGTAGAGATTCCAGAAGCCTGACATAAAAAACCAAGTAATGGAGTTTCCAATTCTGCAAATTCTAAATATTTACCTTTGATAGTGAAAACAGGCTCTTTCTCAAAAAAAACGCTTCCCTCAGGTAAAGCCCAAACATCAACCTTCTTATTCTTAAATAATTCAATCGCTTCACTAAGTCCAGTAAATATTCCCCACTCATATTTCTCCGGAAGTTTTTTTGCCCAAACTTCAGCAACCACCTCAGGGTTCTTTTTCTTTCTTCTTAAAATTTCAATGGCTCTCCGAAAATATATATCTGTTGTCTTACCTTCAAGGATTTCTTTAAGAGTTGCATTCATTTCTTCTCTTGGTATCCTCAATCAACTCTATAATAGAGGCAAGTTTAGAAGGTTGAGGTTCAAAAAGATAAGAAATTTCCCCTTTTTCATAATTTTCCTTTAGAAACTTCTCAATTTCTATTCTTTCAAACCAGCAACTAATAATACCTCTACAAGGGAATCCTTTATTTTCTCTTCTACAGTAATTAAAAGTAAGCCAATGCCCAAGTTTTCTACAATAGATGCTTTCATTGTCAAATTGCTCCATAAAAACTTATTTCACATTACCATTTTCCTGTTCTAACAATTTTTGGCTTCGGTAGTCCCTCTATACTCTTAAGAGACTTTTTCATCTCCTCCTCTGGTAGAGGATAGTCTTTTAATTTCCCGCTAAAATAACTCTCATAACCCGTTAAATCTAAAAGTCCATGCCCACTTAAATTAAAGAGGATAACTTTCTCTTTGCCCTCTTCCTTCGCTTTTTTAGCCTCTTGAATAGTGGCTGCGATTGCATGGCTTGTTTCAGGAGCGCAAATTATTCCTTCCGTTCTTGCGAAGATAACAGCTGCCTCATAACACTCTAATTGATTAATTGCTCTCGGTGTTAAAAGACCTTCTATTATTGCTTGAGAAACAAGAGGAGCCATTCCGTGATATCTAAGTCCTCCAGCATGAATTGGAGGTGGAATAAAATCGTGTCCAAGAGAGTGCATTGGTAAAAGAGGTGTCATCTTTGCTGTATCTCCATGGTCATATACAAAAGGAGCCTTTGTCATTGTCGGACAAGAAGTAGGTTCAACAGGAATTATATCTATTTCCTCACCATGAATTTTGTCATTAACAAAAGGAAAGGCTAACCCTGCAAAATTACTCCCCCCTCCCGCACAACCAATAACAACATCTACTTTTTTCTCCCCTATCTTTTCAAGTTGCTTTTTCGCCTCAAGTCCAATAATAGTTTGATGAAGTAGAACGTGGTTTAAAACACTTCCAAGAGAATATCTTGTCTTCCCGGTTGGATCTGTTACCGCTTCCTCTATTGCCTCACTTATTGCAATCCCAAGACTACCAGGAGTATCAGGCATCTTCTCTAATATTTCTCTTCCTGCTTTTGTTTCCATGCTTGGACTTGCAACACATTTTGCGCCCCAGGTTTGCATCATCGTTTTTCTAAATGGTTTTTGGTCAAAACTAATCCTTACCATAAAAACTTTACACTCAAGCCCTACAATTGAACATGCAAAAGCCAAAGCGCTTCCCCACTGTCCTGCTCCTGTTTCAGTGGTCAATTTCTTTATTCCAAATTTTTTGTTATACCAAGCCTGAGCTACAGCAGTATTCGGTTTATGACTCCCAGGAGGGGAAACACTTTCATTTTTATAATAGATTCTTGCAGGAGTGTTTAAGTATTCTTCTAAAAACTTAGCTCTATGAAGAGGGGTTGGTCTCCATCTATAAAGGATATTCAAAACCTCTTCCGGAATATCTATCCATCTTTCTTGGCTTACCTCCTGCTCAATTAAATTCATTGGGAAAACAGGGGCAAGCATTTCGGGAGTAATTGGTTTCCCATCCGGTCCAAGAGGTGGTTGTAAAGGCGAGGGTAAGTCTGCCGCAAGATTATACCACTTTCTTGGGATTTCATCTTCAGTTAAGACTACCTTTATTTTCATAGAAAACCTCCTATCCTTTAAATTTTAATATTAATATTAAGATAATAGAAGTCAAGAAGATTTAATAAACAAAATTATTTAACAATTTTGAATAAAGTTTTAGAAAAGTTATCGAAATGTTTCTACTCTTCTACTCTTCTCAATTCCCAGCTATGAGTTACTGTGAAAGTATCCTTTAGATCGTAATAACTAATCCCATAAAAATGAACCCTTGCTTCTACTGATAACCACTCTTTAGGATCACCACTATACAAGGCTTCCACAGCTTCTTTTACATTGAGTGGATAGTTAAATAAATAAGTGTAATAGAGTGTATCAGGCTCCCCAATTGGCTTTTTCCCTATCCTTGCTTTCAAACGCAAATCCATATTACCACATCGTGGAGTTGAATAAAGAAATTCGTCTGAACCACCTACTCCTCCAATACGATAGAATTCTGTATAAGAACCCTTTAGAATAGCCTCTACACCATTTAAAACTTGAAATACAATAGAATCAATTTTAACAATAGAAGTAGAAGAATCCACTAAAAAACCAAGAGGCCCAACCCTCACAATCTCTACTTCTGGTGTAGCTATTTCTTCATCACAGGAATAGAATAAAAATACCAAGAATAAACTTCCTAACAAAAAAAACTTAAATTTCTTACTCATCTTGTTACCTCCTTTTTAATTATATTAATGCTTTATAATGATTTTGTCAACCCTTTCTGAAAATTATTACTTAAGATCAAAGGAAAGATTCGGCCCCTCTAGGCTCATCCAAATATATTAAAGAGATCATTAAAATGGAGCCTCATCTGGATAAAGCATACCAGATGGATGATTAAAAGAAACATCCTCAATTCCAAGAACTTTCATCGCATCAAAAAGTGTCTTCCCAATATGTTTGAAAGCAATAGTCGTATGATGAGGAAATTTCTTACCAATAAGAACGTGTCGATAAAATCTTCCCATTTCTTTTATTGCAAAAATACCTACCCCTCCAAAGGTTTTTGGATCTACATCAAGAATCTCTCCTTCAGCAACATAACAAAGAAGAGTTGTATCTGGTTTAGACTGAAGCCGAAAAATTGTAATGTCTCCTGGTTTTATCCTTCCCTCCAGAGTTCCTCTTGTTATCTCAGGTTCCTTACCAGGCTCCATAAGCCGGTTCATAATGAGTTGATATTTAATTTTAGAAGAAATAAGACAAGAAGAAGGTGTATTCCCGCAGTGAAATCCCATAAAAAGGTCTTTAAGTTTGTATCTGCCTATTTTATTTTTTGATTTTTTATAAATATCAGGAGGGACTGTGTTGTTTATATCAAGAATTGTTGAGGGAAGTTCTGAAGCACAAGTAACAATATATTGGCTTAATACACCATAAATATCCACCTCACAGGAAACCGGAATTCCTATTTTAGCTAATCTGGAATTAACATAACAAGGGACAAAACCAAAGTAACGTTCAAAGGAAGGCCAGCATTTATTTGCAAATACGCCGAATTCAGAAGCCCCCAAATTTTTCTCTCTAAATTTCTTAAGAGCAACTTCATACTGAGCGAGTTTTGGTAAAAGTTCAGGATATGTATTCCCTTTACCAATCTCTTTTTCCATATCCTGAACGACTTCTTTAACTTCCGGATTATTTTTTTCTTTAAGGTAAATATCATATAAATCAAGTTCACTATTCTCCATAATCTCTACACCAAGGTCATAGAGAGGTTTTATTGGAGCATTGCAGGTAATGAAATCTTGCGGACGCGGCCCAAAGGAGAAAATTTTAAGCTTTTTAATACCAAGAAGAATTCTCGCTATTGGGATAAAATCTTTTATCATATCTGCAATTTCTGAAGGTAAACCAACAGGATACTCAGGTATATAGGCCTTAATATGTCGTAACCCCAAGTTGTAGGAAGCACTTAAAAGACCACAATATGCATCTCCTCTACCATGAATTAGGTTGGCCCCATCTTCCTCCCCGGCCCCTACAAACATAACTGGCCCTGAGAATTTCTGAGCAAGCAATGTTGTGGGTCCTTCGGGTCCAAAATTTCCAAGATAAATAATAAGAGCATTAATCTCTTTCTCCTTAATTTCCTTTAATGCTTTTAAAACATCTTTTTCAGTTTCTATTATTGTTTCTATCTTTGTTATTGGAATTTTCTTTTTCAAACATTCACCTAAAACCGCTTCTCTTCTCCTTTGAGATAATTCAATTGGAAAACAATCTCTACTTACCGCAATTATACCCAAATTAATTTTAGGAACGTTTTCCATATTTCCTCCTTATTTTTTCTGCCCATAATAGGCACCTGGCCCATGTTTTCTCCAGTAATGTTTCCTTAAAATGTGCTCCGGCAAAATTTCACTTTTTGGATTAAGTAAAATTGTGCCAAAAGCCATTTCGGCAACATTTTCAAGAATAAAACTATTCCTCTCTGCTTCTTCCGGGGTTTTTCCCCAAGTAAAAGGGCCATGCCCTCTTACAAGAACTCCAGGCATATCAAGGGGATTCATTTCTTTAAACAACTCAATAATTACCTTCGCTGTATTTTCTTCATAATCTTTTCCCGTTTCCTCCTCTGAAAGAAATCTAGTGATAGGAATCGCTCCATAGAAACTGTCCGCATGAGTTGTCCCAAGACATGGAATTTCAACTCCTGCTTGGGCGAAAATTGTAGCAAATTTACTATGAGTATGAGCAATTCCCCCAATATCTTCAAAATGGCGGTATAATTTTAAATGCGTTGGAGTATCTATGGATGGTTTATTAGAACCCTCAACAATCTCTCCATCAAGATTCACAACAACCATGTCCGAAACTTTCATCTCTCCGTATGGGATCCCACTTGGCTTAATCACAACTAACTCCTTATCTCTATCAATGCCACTAACATTTCCCCAACTCAAAATAACAAGATTATCCTTTACTAAATTTAAATTTGACTTAAACACTCTTTCTTTTAACTCTGAAAGCATCATTTTCTCTGCTGATCCCTAATGGTGAGTAGGTCTTTCATAACATTATACATTTGCCCTTTCCAATTTTCTGTCCCAAAAGCATCGTGTAACTGTTTATAAAGAGAATACATTTTTTTATAAACAAGATGATTTTTCTCAATTGGTTTATATACCTCTTTTATCCCAGTCATCACTTCTTGAGCCTCAAGTATATTAGAAAAACCACTTTCCTTTTCCCCTGCGGCTATAGCGCCAAAAATTGCAGCTCCAAGAGCGGGGGTTTGGTCACTCCGTGAAACTTTCATTGGTCTACCAGTAATATCTGCATATACTTGCATAAGGAAAGGATTTTTAGCTGCAAGGCCACCACAATTCACAATCTCCTTTACCATTACTCCATATTCTTCAAGCCTATTAATAATGGTTAACGCTCCAAAAGCTGTCGCCTCAATTAAAGCACGATATATTTCGTGTGGTTGGGTATGAAGAGTTTGTCCGAGAAGAAGACCACTCAAACGGGCATCCACAAGAATTGTTCGATTCCCATTATTCCAATCAAGAGCAATTAACCCATGCTCACCCACTTTTTGCTTTTCAGCTTCAATTCCAAGGTTCTTAAATTTCTCATCCATTGTCTTCCCATATTTTTCTGGAACGAGATTATTTATAAACCATAAAAAAATATCTCCCACAGCGGATTGCCCTGCTTCAATTCCAAAATATCCTGGAAGTACTGAACCATCCACTATTCCACAAACACCGGGTATATCTGGAAGCTCTTTATTATTTGGCCAGACCATTATATCACAGGTGCTTGTCCCAAGAATTTTCACAAGAATTCCAGGTTTTACTCCTGCACCCACAGCTCCCATATGCGCATCAAAAGCTCCAACTGCAACAGCAATCCCAGGTCTAAGCCCAAGTTCTCTAGCCCATTGAGAGGTAAGCCTGCCCGCCATCTTATCAGAAGAGAGAGCTTTTTTGTATAAGCGATCACGTAAACTCGCTAAGGCAGGAGAAAGAGCCCCAAGAAATTCCTTATCAGGTAAACCTCCCCACTTTTCGTTATACATAGCTTTATGACCCGCCGCACACACACTCCTTTTTATTTTATCGGGTCTTGTTTCCCCCACAAGAACTCCAGGAATCCAATCGCATATCTCAACAAAACTCTGAGCCGCTTCAAAAACACGTGGATCCGTGTTGCAACAATGTAAAATCTTACTCCAAAACCACTCAGAAGAGTAAACCCCACCAATTTTACTTAAGAACTCTGGGCGCATTTTTCTTGCAAGTTCTGTAATTTGAGCAGCTTCAAGATGAGAACTGTGATCCTTCCACAACCAAACCATTGCGTTTAGGTTATCTTCAAACTCAGGTAAAAAACAAAGAGGCTTACCTTCTCCATTTACCGGAACCGGGCTGCTTCCTGTTGTATCAACACCTATCCCTATAATATTCTCGGGAGTAAAATCGGGAAAATTTTCCTTAGCCTTGGAAATTGCTCCTGTAATTGTTTCCTTTATACCTTTAAGATAATCCCGAGGATTTTGCCTTGCGATATTTGGGTCTTTAGGATCAAGAAAAATTCCATCTTCCCCTGAAGGGTAAGGGAAAACACTAGTTGCAAGTTCGCACCCATCTTGTAAATCAACAATTACACTTCTACAAGAATTTGTTCCAAAATCTAGACCAATCGCATATTTTTTCATCATTCTCCTTTAAGGAATATCTTTCTCCTTACACTTCCACCAGCCACCGCAACAACTATAACCACTCCTAGAATTACCTGTTGCCAAAAAGCAGAAACGCCTAAAAGCACAAGACCATTCTCAAGAACACCCATAATTGAGGCACCAATAAGAGATCCGAGAACAGACCCTTTACCTCCCATTAGGTCTGTTCCGCCAATAACAACAGCTCCTATAACAGAGAGCTCATAACCAATCCCTGTTATTGGAGAGCCCTGAGATAGACGAGATGCCATCATCACCCCAGCAAGACCACTTAAAAAACCTGTTATTGTATAAACCATTACTTTGATTTTATTCACATTTACCCCAGAAAGCCAAGCAGCTTTTTCATTACCTCCTGAGGCATAAATATATCTTCCCCAAATCGTGCGAGATAGAAAAAGATAACCTAATATATATATAATTATCATTATTATGACAGGGATAGGAACAACGCCAATGTGCCCCTCCGCAAGGCAACCAAAACACTCTGGTAAACCTGTAATTGGCCAACCTTTTGTTATAACCATTGCCATTCCTCTTGCAATATTCATCATACCAAGAGTAACAATGAAAGGCGGTAAGTCCCATTTTACTATAATTATTCCGTTTAGAAAACCAAGGATCATTCCAACTAATAAAGCGGAGCTTACCCCTGGGAATAAACCAATTTTTTTTATAAGAATTGCAGTAAGAACATTCACAAGCCCCAAAACAGCTCCTACAGAGAGGTCTATCCCAGCAGTAAGAATCACCATTGTCATACCAACACTCATAATTGCAATAAAAGAAACTTGTTTCATCACAGTGAATATGTTAAATAAAGTGAGAAAATTAGGAGTTGCAAAAGAAAGAATAGCGCATAATACAAGAAATGCAATAAATATTCCAAATTCTGTGCTTCTGAAAATACTCCTAAAGTCCATATATTCTCCTTCCTAATTCCTTAAAGCAGCAAGCTTCATAATTTTTTCCTGTGTAGCTTCTTTTTTTAAAAATTCACCTATAATTTTCCCTTCCCTCATTACGAGAATCCTATCACTCATATTTATAATCTCCGGAAGTTCTGAAGAAATCAAAATAATCCCAATCCCTTTTTTAGCCAACTCATTAATAAGTGAATATATTTCATTTTTTGCTCCAACATCTATACCTCTAGTAGGATCATCCAAGATAAGAATTCCAGGATCTATTACAAGCCATTTGGCAATCACCACCTTTTGTTGATTCCCACCACTTAAATTTTGAACAATCTGTTTTGTATCCAAAGCCTTTATTTTAAGACGTTTACAATATTCATTCGCTATTTTTTCTTCTTCTTTCTGTCTCACTATTCCATAAAAATTTATTTCTGGGAGCTTCGTGATATTTATATTATCTTTTAAAGAAGCGATTAAAATAAGCCCTTCATTTCTTCTATCTTCCGGAACAAATCCCATTTTTAGTCTTATTCTCTCAAAATGAGAGTTTCTTTCTAACCTTTTCCCTTTTATGTATATCTCTCCAGAATGAGGTGCCTCAATACCAAAAATTCCACGCATAACCTCTTCTCTCCCTGACCCAACAAGACCTGCAAAGCCTAAAACCTCTCCCTCGTGAAGCTTAAAACTAATATTCTCATATTTCGGTTTCTTCGTAAGATTTTTAACTTCTAAGATAACCTTCCCTTTTTTTGCCTCCACTTTTGGATAAAAATCTTTTAGTTTTCTACCAACCATCATTCTAACAATTTCTTCAGGAGTCGTTTTTTGAATATCCAAAGTTCCTATATGTTTTCCATCACGTAGAACAGTTACTCTATCTGCTATCTCAAAAACCTCATTAATTATATGAGAAACAAAAATTACAGAAACATCTTTATCTTTAAGTTCCCTTATAATTTTAAAAAGTGTATTTTTCTCCGATTCTGTTAAAGCTGAAGTCGGCTCATCCATTATTATTATTCTTGAAGAAAAAGAAAGAGCCTTTGCTATCTCTACCATTTGTTGCTGAGCTACACTTAGATTTTTCACTAAAGTCTTAGGACTTTCTCTCATCCCTATTTTTCTTAGGAAAAATTCAGCCTCTTTGTATAATTTAGGGAAATTCACAAAAGCTCTTCGAGCTCTGGGTTCCCTCCCAAGAAAAATGTTCTCCGCAATACTCAAGTTTGGGATAAGATTAAATTCTTGATAAATCACGCTGATTCCCATATCAAGTGCGTGTTTTGGCCCTATTATTTCTACTTCTTCTCCATCTAAAATTATTTTACCCTCATCTTTTTTATAAGCTCCTGCTAGTATTTTCAAAAGCGTAGACTTTCCTGCTCCATTTTCACCTACTAAAGCGTGAACTTCCCCTTTTTTAAGATTAAAAAAAATCTTGTCTAAAGCTTTTACTCCAGGGAAAGCTTTGGATACATTCCTGATCTCCAAAATGTGCTTATTTTCGTTTCCCTCTTTTTTCATTTATAAACTTACCTTTTAAGATAACCTTTATTCTTTAGGGAAGTATTCGTCTATATTTTCAGCTGTTACAAAAATTATTCCAGTGTCTATGATACCATCCACAGCTTTTAACCCCTCAGGAAGTTCAAGTTCTTTACCAAGACAAATATCATAAAGAACCTTTATACTGACATAACCCATCATATAAGGTCTCTGCCCAACTGTCCCTTGAATGTATCCTTCTCTTATAAAATCTAAGGTGATAGGGACAGTATCAAATCCAACTATTTTTATTTTCCCCTTTTTGTTAAGAGCTTTCACTGCCCTTGCAGCTCCAGGTGCCGCAGGTGCATTAAAGCCTACAAACGCTAAAAGGTCTGGATGGGATTGGAGGATTGCTTCAGCTTGACTAAACGCAAGAGATTCATCATCATTATTTGCCTGTAAAGTTACAATTTTCAACTCTGGATAAGAAGCGATTGCATCTTTAAAACCTTTTATTCTCTCGTTGAGATTCAATGCACCGAGTCCTCCAGTAAGTAGAGCTATTTTCCCTTTTGTGCCAGCTATCTTTACAAAATGCTCTCCCAGAACCTTTCCGGCTTTATAATTATCTGTGCCAATATAATAGAGTCTCTTACTATTAGGGGAATCCGAATCAAAAGTTATCACTGGAATTCCTTTATCAGTAGCACTTTTAATAACAGCTTCTACAGCTTCTGGTTCATTTGGAGAAATCCCAATTCCAGAAACTTTACTTGAAATTGCTCCTTCTATAATAGAAATTTGTAAAGCACTGCTTGCTGTTGGGGGACCGTTAAAAATAGCCTTTACGCCTAACTCTTTTGCCATATCATTCATTCCTCTTTCCACTTCAACCCAATAAGGATGCCCAACTGATTTTGGAACAAGCATAAAAGTGAGCACTTCTTTCTTTTTAACACACCCAGTGGTTATTAACGAAATTAAAATGACTCCTAGAGCAAAAAAGCCTAATAATACTTTTTTCATTTTGACCCCCTTTCTAATAATATCAATTAATGAAATTTAATTCAATGTCAAGGCTTTTCAGCTTAAAATATTAAAATTATTTCAATCTTAGTTATTGACAATAATTAGCAAAATTCTTATATTTTTAAAAATGTATGAATTGAGATGGAATCCTGTTCTTAAGTGGTGGGTGATGGTCTCTTCAGAAAGACAAAATAGACCTCTTGCTCCTAATTATTGCCCCTTCTGTCCGGGTTCTCTTCAAGTTCCAAAGGAGTATGAAGTTTTATCATATGATAATGATTGGCCTATTTTAAGACCTGATCCTCCAGAAGTGACTCCCCTTAGCTCTTCAATTTATATAAATGCAAAGTCTTATGGTAAATGCGAAGTAATTTTATACTCCCCACGACACAAAGGTTCTCTTGGAAAACTATCTTTAGATCAAATTAAAAAGTTAATCAATCTTTGGATTACTAAATATATAGAACTTGGCGGTAAAGATTTTATAAAATATGTTTTCATTTTTGAGAATAGAGGAAAAGAGGTTGGCGTTACTATAACTCATCCACACGGTCAGATTTATGGATTCCCCTTTATACCAAAAAAGATAGAAATAGAACTTTCTTCCTGCAAAGAATTTTTTGAAAAAGAAAATAAAAATCTTCACATTGAAATTCTTAAAGAGGAACTGAAAACAAAAGAACGGATTGTTGATGAAAATGATTCCTTTGTAACCTTTGTCCCTTATTTTGCGGATTATCCTTATCAGGTCTTCATAATTCCTAAAGAACATCGATTATCTATTGATGAATTCAATGAGAAAGAAAAAGAAGATTTAGGAAAATCCCTTAAAAGAATTGTCACCACCTATGATAATCTCTTCAAAAAGGATTTCCCATATATGATGTGTTTCCATCAAAAACCAACAGATGGAGGGAATTACTCTTACTATCAGTTCCATATTGAATTTTACCCTCCCCTTAGAAATGAAAAAACACAAAAATTTAATGCCAGTTCTGAAACAGGTTCTTGGACCCACGGAAATCCTACTTCTCCTGAAGAAAAAGCAGAAGAGTTGAGAAAAACCATGGAGAAAATTTATGGTAAAGGATAAATCTTTAAAAGAGAGAATAGAAGTTCTTAAAAGAGACTTTAAAAGAACTTTTGGTGACACAAAAGGAATAAAAATTTTCAATGCACCTGGAAGGGTAAATATCATTGGCGAACATACAGATTACAATGGAGGTTATGTTTTACCTATTGCAATAAATCTTAGCATCCTTGGTGTTGCGAGAAAAACAAAAGATAGAAAACTCCATTTAAAATCAAAAAATTTTGAAAGGGAGTTTGAGGTTTCTCTGGATGAGCTCAAATATGATGAAAAAATTGGCTGGGCAAACTACCCTTTGAGTATTGCTTGGGTTTTACAAAAAGAAGGGCTCAAAATAAATGGGGCAGAGATAATTTTCGAAGGAAATATACCTGTGGCAAGCGGTCTCTCCTCCTCTGCTGCTATTGAAGTTTTAACGATGAAAATTTTATTAGAACTCTCTGGGGAAACTATAGAAGAGGAAAAAATCCCAATCCTTTGTAGAAAAGCTGAAAATGAATTCATTGGTGTAAAAAGTGGTATAATGGATCAGTTTGTAATAACCTTCGGGAAAAAAGATAATGCTCTATTTTTAAATTGTGAGACATTAGATTTCCGTCTTATTCCTTTTCACAATATGAAAAATAAAGAAATAATTATTGGAAATACAAAAATTAAAAGAGCTCTTGTAAAATCCGCTTACAATGAAAGGCTTCGCGAATGTAGTGAAGGCTTAGAAATTTTAAAAAAATGTCTAAAACGAAAAGAGATTAAAAATCTAAGCTGTATTAAAAAAGAAGAATTTGAAGAATACAAAAAATTTCTTCCTCTACTTATAGCTAAAAGGTGCGAACATGTAATTTACGAAAACGAAAGAGTTCTCCAAGCAGTAGATTCTTTAGAAAAAGGAGACCTAAATAAATTAGGAGAGCTAATGATATTATCTCACAAATCTCTAAAAGATTTATATGAGGTTAGTTCTCCTGAACTTGATATAATGGTTAGTGGATTTTTAAAATCAGAAGGAGTTTATGGAGCAAGAATGACCGGGGCAGGATTTGGAGGATGCACAATTGCTCTTATAGAAAAAAGCTTTCGGGAGGAAATAATAAAAAGGGTCAGTAAGGAATATGAAGAAAAAACAAATATTAAAGGAGAATTTTACGTTTCTCAAGCCTCAGATGGAGCAAGAAAAATAAATTAACTTTTATTTTAGAGGTATGAGCGCTTCTACGAGACTATCTCTCCATTTATTTTCACTAGGATCATAAATTCCAAATCCCGAACAAAATTCCCAGTAAGCCCAAGGCATATTTCTCGCTTCCGCCTCTCTGGCAACAAAACTTGTCCAGCGAACCCTTGACTCCATATCCGCTTTTCTGTAAGCCCCAAACTCTCCTAAGAGTATTTTTCTATTGTGCTGTTCCGCCCAATCCTTAGCTTTATCAAAAGCGTCTCTAATTGCTTTTTTCTCTTGCTCTGTTCCTGTCCACTTTGTCCCAAGCCAAGCCTCGCTTCCATCTACCCACTCAGCACCTTGATGGGTAAACTGAAAGGGGTCATAATAGTGAAAGGTCACAATTATATTAGAATCATTTTCAGGGATGGAAAGGCTATTAAGATAAGCATATGAATTCCAGTTTACAGGACCAACAATTATAATCCTCTCTGGATTTGTCTGTCTTATTGTATCAATCGCTTCCTTAAGATATTGATTCCAAAGATCAGCAGTAAGATTACCATGAGGTTCATTCAATATTTCAAAATACAAAAACTCTCCATAATCCGCATAGCGCTCAGCAATTTGCTTCCAAATTGCTAAAAATCTTGAGTGATGTAGAGAAGGATTAGAGAAAATCTCCTCATAATGATGCATATTAATAATAACTGAAAGCCTTTTTGATCTGGCTTTATCAATAACCCAGTCTATTCTCTCAAAAAATTTAGAATCTATGGTATAAGGAGAATCTACCTCTGCATGGGCAGACCAACGAATCGGAATTCGAACAAAGTCAAATCCTTTGTTTTTTATTAAGGTAAAATATTCCTCTTTTATTGTAACACCCCAATCTCCTTCATTTGGAGCCTCAAGGGCATTACCAATGTTTATTCCTCTAAACAAAAATTCTGGGGTGCCCCCCCCACCATTTGAGGAACCTCCTTGGTTAGAATCCTCTTTTCCGCAGGTATTGCCAAAAGAAACAAGAAAAAACAATAGAATAAATATTTGAATTAACTTTCTTTTATCCATTTTTCCTCCTTTTTAAAAATATAATAGAAAAATTTTATCTGTCAATAACGGGATAAGAGGTGTTTAGTGAAATCGTAACTTATAACATTTATTAACTTTCCTCTTGACTCATATAAGTTTGGGAATAATATGTGTATTACAATTTTATGATTAAAATATTAAAATTTATTTTTAAACATTCCTTTTTTAAGTTTGCCTTCGTTGGTTTTTTAGGAACAATTACAAACCTTTCTATTTTTTTTATCTTTGTTGATATCTTTAATTTATGGCCAAATGTATTTGCCGTCTTAGCTTTTTTAGTTGCAGGAACTCAGAATTATATTTTACATCATAAATGGACTTTTAAAAAAATAATGGAAGAGGAAACCTTATCTCTATTAAGTTGGCTAAAATTTAATCTTACAACACTAATTGGGCTTGCAATTAACCTTTTAGTGTTAAATTTAATCTTGTATTTATTTCACCCTCCTTATAAAGTGATTGCTCAAGGATGTGGGGTTATTTTTGGAACAGTTTTTAACTATCTTGGTTCAAAACATTTCGTTTTTAGAAAAAAGGTCGCCTCTTAATAGCTCTCTGAGAACTTACGAATTACATCGCAAATATAGTCAATTTCTTCAACCTTAAGTCCTGAACTAGAAGGAAGATATAGACCTCTTTCGGATATCTCATCAGTAACAGGATAATTTCCAGAACAATCACATCCAAAATCCTTAAGGGATTTTTGTCTATGCATTCCTATAAAAAACGGACGAGAATCAATTCCCTTTTCTTTAAGTTTTTGCATTAATTGATCACGAGTTAAGTTAAAATCATCCTCAATTAAAATAGAATACATCCAGTAAGAATTAAAAGCCCACTCTTTTTCACAGGGCAAGGTAATCCCTTTAATATCTTTAAGTCTTTCATTATACATTATAGCGTGTTCTCTTCTTAAATTAATATAGATCTCTATTTTTTCTAATTGAGCAAGAAGAATAGCTGCTTGAACATTTGTCATTCTATAGTTAAAACCAATTTCATCATGTAAAAAAATCCTTGGTTTATCTAAAGGGAAACAAAGATTTTTAAAATAACGGCATTTATCATAAAATTCTTTTCTGTTTGTAACAACAGCGCCCCCTTCTCCAGATGTTATCATTTTATTTGCAAAAAAACTAAAACAAGAAATATCACCTAAACTCCCGCATTTTTTACCTTTATATTGAGAACCCAAAGCTTCAGCTGCATCCTCCACAATAAGAAGATTGTATTTATTTGCAATTTCAAATATTGGATCCATATCACAAGGATGCCCATAAATATGGACAACCATAATCGCTTTTGTCTTAGCAGAAATCTTTTCTTCAATTAAAGAAGGATTTATTGTCCAAGTTTCCCTATCACAATCCACAAATACAGGTTTAGCTCCACAATAACAAACTGCAAATGCGCAAGAAATCATTGTAAAAGAAGGCACAATTACTTCATCACCTTCTTTTATCCCAATCGCTTTTAAAGCTAAATGTAAAGCTGCTGTCCCACTCGTTGTAAGTGTTGTGTATTTAGCTCCAATATAATTAGAAAACCTCTTCTCAAATTCTTCCACATATTTTCCGCTTGAAGAAATCCAATTAGAATTAATTGCATCTTGAACATATTTTAACTCATTCCCATTAAGAAAGGGTTCACAAACAGGAATCATTTCTCCCTCCTTTCAGTTTTTTTAGGAAGAATTCTGTAAATTTCTGGATCAAAATCTTTATAAAACCATACCTTTTCTCCTTTAACAATATGTATTAACTCCCAATGATTTTCTGGAGGAGCCAAAAACCATTTAGGAAGAGTATTCCTATATTCCTCTAACTTTAAACAATACCAAGACCCATTCTTAATTATAATTCCTCTTTCTGGGGGTTCTATAATTTTTGAATTATTAAGATGTGTAACAAATAAACTCTCTTTTGAATAAAGCTCAATGAAATTTGCTGTTAGGTCATCAGTATAAATTGGCTCATCTTTTTTAATTCCTAAAGATAAAAGAACCTTTGTAATTTCTCTAAAATCTTCTGTGTTTATTTTTGCCCCTTTAGCTGCCGTCCTTCCTACAAAAAATAAATGAATGAGAAGAAGAAAAAATAAAGAGATTACAACCCTTCTAAATTTTTTTGAGATTAGAAAGAATCTTTGTAATACTCCTCCAAATGTAAGACACTGAAGAGGAACAATCATAGAAATATACCGAGTGTATCTAGCGATTGGAGTTCCTTCTGGAGACTGTATACCCCACTGTAAGTAAAAAAGCCAAAACCAACAACCCAAGGCAAATGATAAAGAAAGTTTATCTTTCAAGAATAATGTTAAGATTGTTATAAAAATGAATAAATACCAGATTATCCCAAAATGACCTTCTCCAGAAAGAGGCGAAGGGTCAATATTAATTATTTTAAAAAGAACTTTTGGTAAATACAAAAATTCTTTATTGCTAAGAACCTCTTCTTCTGTCTGAAGAATACAGAAAATCTTTGCGAACCAAGAACCGCTTGAGATTTTAAACATTAATAATTCTATGAACATAATTGAAGAAAAACCTATAAAAACAAAAAGAAGATTTCTAATTTGGGGTCGCATTATTATAAGAAATGGCAAAATAATAAATATAAAAGTCACAAAAAGTTCATTAACCCACCAACCAAGACCGATAAAGATTCCACTTAAAATTAAAAATAATATCTTTTTCCATCTTGAAGAATCATTTTCTCCTTCCGTTATTGCATAAAAATAAAAAAAGAAAGCGGCTATTACACAGGTTGCATGTTGATCTGAGGGAGAAAGTTGAGTATCAAAAACAATCTGAAGAGGGTAAGTAGCCCAAAGGAGTGAAGCAAATATGGCTGAAGAGCGCCCCCATAGTTTAAGTGATGCGAAATAAATGAGGGAACACGTAATTAGAGAACAAAATAATGGATAAAGAGTAAAACCAATCTCGTTGTAACCAAATATCTTATATAACAAAGCAAGAGGTAGAACCATACCAAGCCGAGAGCCAATCTGATTTAAGCTCTTAGGACTTAATAAATTATATCCCTTAACAAGAGCTCTTGCATTTTGTATATAACCAATATCATCGTTAATCCCAACTCCAACAAAATTTAGCAATCTAGTAATAAGACAAAAAAGAATTATCAATAAGAGGATAAAGTTCCTTTTTTTCATATGGCTCTTGAGATTACAGCTATATTCCAAATATTTTCATTTGCTTCAGAATCAATCTTTGGGAACTCACAGATTTTCAAAACTTCAAAGCCAGTCTTTTCAAGATAGTATTTTATCTCCTGAGGGAAAAAGAATCTTATTACATGTGTCTCTCTTATTTCCTCAATTAGTTTATTTTCCTCTAAAACGAAAAGCCGGTAATGATTACGAGATAAATGATTCATAGCCTGAAGCTCAGGCTCCACAACCCGAATTAATTTTAATTTTCCTTCTTCGACAATCTTAACTCTAAAAGAAGGAAGAATTCGCATAACTGCAAGCCCATTCCAAATATCAAAAATAAAGATTCCTCCTTCTTTTAGATGTCTCCGCACACTTTTTAATGCTCTTTCAAGATCCTCATTTTGAATCAAATAATTTAGAACCGCAAACATACAAATAGCTGAATCAAACCTTTTATTTAATCTAAAATTTCTTATATCACGTAAATATAAATCAACATTTACCCCTGCTTTATTAATTTTCTCTTTTGCAATCTCCAACATTTTTGGGGACAAATCTATCCCCATTAATATATATCCTCTTTTTGCAAGAAGGATTGCATGCCCTCCTGTTCCACATCCCAATTCAAGAATATTTTTTATTTTTAACTTAGAAAACCTTTGAAACACCTCTTCTATAAAATCGCATTCTGCCTTATAATTTTTTTCTCGATATAAAAGATCATAATATTTGGCATAATTTTGAAAAACATTTATTTCTCTTTCCATTTTAAAACCTCACAGTCTCATTATTCCTCGCAGCTTCATAAAGAGCATGAACCATTTTCAAAACCCTCATTCCATCATAAGCCGTTGGAGTTGGTTGAAGATTATTCTCAACTTTTTCAATAAAATCAAGAATTTCCATTTTATGAGAAATAGAAGGAAGCGATGAAAAATCAAATGTTTCAAAATAACCATCTCTTCTTCCAACACTAACTTTGTTGCAGAAACGAGAATCAACAAAAATAAAACCATTCTCTCCATAGAATTCCATATACATATATCCTGACCATTCTATCCAAGAAGATTGTAAGAAACATATTTTCCCGTCAACTGTTTTATAAAGAGCAAAACCTGTATCTTCCACCTCGGTCGGCCAAAAATCATGAACAATATATCCCTTACACTCGCAAAACTCTCCTAAAAACCACCTAAAAATATCCATTATATGACAACCATTATCAAGAAATGTCCCTCCTCCTGAGATTTCTCTATCCCAAAACCATTTCCCTTTCACATAATCTCCATTATTACCAATCCAACCTCTTGCAAAAATAATACGACCAATTTTATTTTGTTCTATTAATTCCTTTGCCTTTTGGACATTCGGGAAATAACGATGATTTGAGCCTGTTTTGAAAAAAGCCTTTGAAGTCTTTACTGTTTCTACTAATTCTTGTGCCTCCTCAACAGTTCTAGTTATTGGCTTTTCACAAAGGACGTTCTTTCCCACTGATAAAAATGCCTTCGATATCTCACAATGATACTTATTTGGAGTAGCTACAATGACACTATCAATATCATCACGAGACAAAATTTCCCTATAATCTTTAAATGCTTCACAATTATATTTACTTGCAATTGATTTTGCTTTTTCTAAGTCAGAATCAACAATAACTTTTAGTTCTGCCCTTTCAGGAATTGCAGTAATAGCTGAAATTCTCTTTAGTCCAAAACTCCCGGCTCCAATAATTGCAAACCTCATATTTTTACTCTCCTCCTTAAATTAAAAACACACCTTAGGTATTTAACGCCTCTTACAAAAAACCCCCAAATGTCTGTTGAGGTTTTTGATTTCCCATACTTTCTTGGAAACAATTCATAAGGAACTTCTATTACCTTATATTTTTTCTCTAAAATTCTGTACATCATCTCAATAAAAAATTCTCCATAGTCTCCACTCAAAGGAATTTTTTTCACAATTTCACTTTTAATTGCGATAAATCCACTTGTCCAATCTTTAAAAGATTTATTCAACATAAAAGAAGTGAAACTCACTATTATTCTACTTAAGAGTTTGTGAAAAAACAAAATAAATTTTCGCGAATCTGTCCTCCTATCTTTTCCACCTTTAACATACCTTGACCCCACAGCCACATCATATCCTTTTTTTATCTCTCCAATTAACTCTGGAATTTTCTCTGGAGGCATCGAACCATCAGAATCCATCCAAACAATAATATCTCCTTTTGCTTCTTTTATCCCCCTTTCTATTGCCGTTCTTAATCCTCTCTCATTTTCCCTAACAATCAAACGAACTATAGGATTTCTTTTACAATAATCCGCAACCAGATTTGCAGTTCCATCCGGAGAGTTATCATCTATTACCAAAATTTCTTTTCTCTCTGGCAAGACTTCCATAATTTTGTCAATTAAAGAAATTATATTCTCTCTCTCATTATACGTTGGCAGAATAACACTAATTCTATTCCTACTCATAAAATTCAATTCTTTTGCCTGTTATTTTATATAAACCATACTTATAATTCCTATAGTAATACTCCCTAACTGTAATATAATTATAATTATTTAAGATATTCTCTGTAAAACTCCTTTGGATTGGGTCATCCGTATTAGACCAATAATTGTAATGAAGATAAACCCCTCCTTTAAATTGCTCAAGATGATATTGAATAATTCCGGGGTTGTAAGTTTCCATTGCGCTTTGAATAGCACTCTTTTTATTCAATAAGAAAATGTTTGGATTATGAGTATAAACAATTGAGTTAGGGGGTAAAAGCTTTGTAAACTCTATCGCATATTCGTGGTCTTTTCTCGCTGCCCAAGCTTCTTCTCCTTCTGCGGCAGCAAAAGGTAAGAAGGAAGTAAAATTGAACAAAACAAAAAAGATTAAGATTTGTTTTATAAATTTTATCCTCCTCTCAAAAACTCTAACCAAAAAGGAAAAACCACAAGCCCCAAAAATAGCAAGAGGAGGATAGGATAAAAGAGAAAAACGAACATCTTGCCCAAATCTATAACTTCCTGCATAGAAGAATAGGAAAACCCCCCAAAAAACTAAGAACCAGCTTAATAATATTCCCTTCTCTTTAAAATAACCCCTCCAAAAAAATAAACCTAAAAATCCAAATAAAGAAAATAAGAGGGGAAACTCTCTATTAATAAAATAAAATAAAGAATTTGTCTTAAAATTATAAGGAAAATAGGAAAGAGAAATCTTAGCACCTTCAGCGCCCCAGCTTTCTCCTTTTACAGAATAAAGATGAAGGATCATAGGAGTTGATA
>JBDRZZ010000027.1 GCA_039804165.1 candidate division WOR-3 bacterium | reverse complement strand
ATTAAAAGCCATCCTTTTCCTTCTCTCTTTTCTCTAGGTAATTCCTCTCGCATGTAAAATCCTTCTGGCGGTTTCATGGGAAACAGGAACTTAGAAATCTCTAACCAATGCCTTTATTGACATTTTACCCTTCTCTTTGCGTTTTTCTATGTGTTTGAGTGTCTTATTATGGACTCCCTGATGTGCTCTGGAAGGGTTATATAAGCCTTCTATGCCATATTTATCCAAATTTTAAGCCATTTGTAAACGGTAGGCCTTCCTGGGTTAAAAATACGGGCTACATCTCTATAGAGTCTTCTTTCGGATTTTTACCATCTCAAAATGAATTTTTACCTTATCAAAGGGTTGCATATTTTTATAACCTCGCCCTATTGATAATAAAACGTGTTTCCTCCTTTTTTGTTTGTCTTTAAAAGGAGGGGATTTATTTTAACAATCATTGCAACTCCTTAATTCTTCTAACCAACAATTTAGAACAATTTCGCTTATCTCTCTATAAATCTCATCTTTTTTTTTGAAAAATACCTTATATTTTTTAGGTTTATATTTAAATCTACCCTCTTTATCCCCAGAACCTCCACAAAGTGTAAACCACCTGCTTTGGATTTAACACTCTTTTTCTAATGACTCTTGACAAAAGATAAAAAAAGAATATTTTTTAAAGTTAAGTTTCTATCACCTACTTTAAAAACTTTAAGGAGGTTTTTTAAATGGCTATAGGTAAAGTGAAGTGGTTTAGTGACAGAAAGGGTTATGGTTTTATCACGATGGAAAATTCAAAAGATGTATTTGTGCACAATTCGTCTCTTAAGGACGGATTAGTTACTCTTTCTCAGGGTGATAAGGTAGAGTTTGAACTTGTGGAAAGCGAAAAGGGACCAAAAGCTGAAAATGTGAGAAAGATTCGTTAAGATCTTAATTTTTTCCCTAAGAATTGCCCCCTTGATTTATTATTCTAAATCGTTATATTTAGCTTTAAAAAGAGAAAGGGGAAAATAATTGTCTTTTTGCAGAGAGAAAATTGTAGGTTTTTTAATAGTATTTGTTATACTATTATCAATATATTTATATACAATTGCGCCTACCGTCCCTTTATGGGACTGTGGAGAATTTATAGCTTGTTCTCATATTTTGGGAGTTCCTCACCCTCCGGGGACTCCCTTTTATGTTATTATTGGTAGAGTTTTTGACATTTTTCTTCCTTTTAAAGAAGTAGCAAAGAGAGTAAATTTTATTTCGGCTCTTTCAAGTGCTTTAGCAGGTGGCTTTCTCTATATTGTAATACTTTTAGTATTTCAAAGATTTAGAGAGAATAAAGGTAAAAAACTTTCTTTAGCACATCACTTATTTGCGATTTTCTCTTCAATAGGAGCTGGCTTATGTTTTAGTGTATGGGATAGTTCTGTTGAGGCAGAGGTTTATACTCCCTCCATTCTAATTATTATTTTGTGTTTATGGCTTATCCTTTATTGGGATGATAAAAGAGGCACAAGAGGGTATAACAATTATCTTTGGCTAGTTGTTTACCTAATTTCGCTTTCGTTTGGGATACACTTACTTCCTTTACTTCTTATCCCTGCGGTCTTAATTTTTGTAATAATTAGAAATCCTAAGGCATTTAAAAATCCTAAGTTAATTTGCTTCTCAATTATTCTTATATTGGTGGGTGTTTCAACTTACTGTTATCTTATGATTAGAGCCAAAGCTAATCCTTCTATAAATGAAGCAGATCCAAGTACTCTATCCGCATTATGGGATGTAATCTCCCGAGAGCAATATGGTCCGATGAAAATTCTTCCAAGAAAAACTCAAATAGACACACATTTATCAACCTTTGTTGCTTTTTTTGAGCAGGTAAAAATATTCTTTAAATATTTTTCATGGCAATTCTTTCCATATCCAAGAGAGCTAACAAACAATCTTCTTAAGTATTCTTCAATAGTAGGAACATATTTATATGTTTTTTTAGGGCTTTTGGGGATTTATGCCCATTTTAAAAGGGATAAAGACTCTTTTTGGTTATTCTTTATTTTGTATATTCTTTTAACCCTTGGGCTTGTTACCTATCTCAATTTAAAATTCTCCCCCTCTGATCCCAATCCAGCTCATCAAGATAGAGAAGTTAGAGAGAGAGACTATTTCTGGGCGCCTGCTTTCTTTCTATTTATGTTTTATGTATCAATTGGTTTATATTCTTTATACGAAGAGATAAAGAAAAGAAAGGCTTTATCCAGTTATTTCATTTTAGGATTGGCTTTCCTTCTTGGTTTTTTGCCATTGATTTCTAATATAAAAAGTCATGTAAATAGGAGAGGAGATTGGATTGCTTCAGATTATGCTCATAATTTGTTGATAACACCTGAGGATAATTCAATTCTCTTTACTTATGGAGATAATGATACTTTTCCTGTTTGGTTCCTTCAGGAAGTGAAATCCTTTAGGAAGTTTGATCCTGTGAACAAGAAGGGTGTTCGAATAGCAAATTTCTCTCTAATGAATACCTCATGGTATATAAAACAACTAAAGCTTAGTGGTATCCCTATGGATTTTGATTCTCCTTTTAGGGGAACAGGGATTGAAAGAAAATATCATAGTGAGAAAAGAGAAGGATTAACAAACTTGGAATTTGAGGATTGGGTTATAGAAAACATTGCCCCTATAATGACTGAGGATCGTAAATGGCTTCGAGTCTCAGACATTGTGGTAAGAAATATTATCCTTTCATCTCTTGGAATAACACCTTCTTCTGAAGATTTCCTTATTCCTGCGGATTCTTTTGTTAACAAGTATATAAAAGAAGATTTCAATCCTTCTATTAATATTTATTTTTCTTTCCCTGTAGAGACTTACTCTACAAGAGTCTTTGGTCGCCATCTTGAGTTAGAAGGCTTCGCTTATCGTCTTGTTGGAAAGAAGGGAAAGAGATTGGTAAATTACGAGAGAATGTTTGATAATCTTGTAAACAAATTTAAGACAAGTTATTGTGAAAATCCTAATATTTATACAGGGCCAGCTGAGAAACAGCCATTAGGCAATCACTCTTTTCTTTATTTAAATTTTGGTGAATATGCTCTTCAAAAATTTATCAATAGAAAAGAGTTATCTCAGGCGGAAAGGGATACACTCATTTTGTTAGAAGAAATTTTTAAAAAGGCTTTCCTTTTCTCTATAGATTCCAAACTCTCTATTGGAGTTACTACTTCTGTAGCAGAAAATCTTAAAAAAATATACTCACTTATTAAGGAAGAAAGAAGAGCTACTGATTTTTGTGATTCTCTTCTTTATTTATATAAAAAATATCCTGCCTTGCATCTTCTAAGAGGGGAAATGCATCTTTTCAAGGGAGAAATGAATATAGAGGAAGCTGAAAAGGATTTTGAGGAAGCCAAAAGGAGTTTTGAATTATTACTTAAGGACGAAGAATATAAACCTTTAGGTTATGTGGGTCTCGTTAAGCTTTATTATAATGATTCTAACAAATTGAAAGAGGTGCTCATAGAGCTTAGCAAAGATTCTGTTGCCTTGGAGACTACATTTTTTGTTGTTATGAGATACGAACCAAAGTGCGCAATAAAACTACTTAATTTATGGAAGGAGTTGTATCCTGGAGATGCTTCAAAAGTAGACTTATTGATTGAGAAGCTTCAAGAAAAATAAAAGTTAACCCAATATGGAGTGGATTACGGTTCCGTCTTTTGCTAAAGTAAACCTTGGCCTTTATATTAAAGAGAAAAGAGAGGATGGTTTTCATTCTATTGAGTCTATTTTTCAGACAATATCTCTAAAAGATTTACTCTCTTTTAAGTTAGAAGGAAGCCAAATAGAAATAATTTGTGATGAGCCAGATTTTCCAAAGGATTCTTCTAATTTGATTTATAAAGCAGCTCAACTATTTAAAGATAAGATTAAATCTTTAGGCGTTAAAATAAAAGTTGAAAAAAGAATACCAATAGGAGCTGGATTGGGTGGAGGTAGCTCAAATGCAGGTGTGACTCTTTTGACTTTAAACAAACTTTTAGGGTATCCTAAAAATATGGAAGAACTATTAGAGGATGCCAAAAAACTTGGTTCTGATGTTCCTTTTTTCTTAAAAGGAGGGACAGCCCTTGTTAAAGGTAGAGGGGAGGAGGTTGAGTGGGTAAAAGATATTCCCATTCTTAATTTTCTTCTTGTAATTCCTAGGTTTCGGATAGCTACAAAAGATGCTTATACCTGGTGGGATAATTATAAAAAAAAACACTTGACAAATGAGGATTTAAGATTTATACTTCAAGAAATGCAAGAAGGGAAAAAGGAAAGTTTGAGTAAGTTACGTAATTCTTTTTGGGAAGTAATAAGACAAAAATACCCTTATTTAAGAGAAATTATGAAAAGCTTAAAAAGAATGAAACCAATAAATGTTATGTTAAGTGGTTCTGGTCCTGTTATATTTGCTATACTTGGATCAGAAAGTTCCAACTTTATGGTGGGAGATATAGAGAAAGAATGCAATGTAATTAGCTGCCATAGTATCTCCCGTAAAGAGTACTTCACCTTGTTAAAACAAAAGGAGGACTAAATGGAACTCACAGAAGTACGTGTAACATTAAGAGATGAACCTAGATTAAAGGCTTTTGTAAATGTCACCTTTGATGACGACTTCGTTGTTAGAGGAATGAAGGTTATTGAAGGAAAGAAAGGACTTTTTGTGGCTATGCCTTCCAGAAAAGGGAGAGATGGAGTTTTTAGAGATATCGCACATCCGATAAATAACAATATGAGAAAGAAACTGGAAAGAATTGTTCTTGAGAAGTATTACAAGAAATGTGAAGAAGAAGGCAGAAAGCCAAGAAGTTCTAAAATTGAGCAGGAAGATTTTGAAGCTCCAGAGGATAACATTAACATAGAGAATAAGGGATCAAAGGAGGAAGCATCTAACTACCAAGCTGATATTCAGGGAAGTAACGCAGAAGGATTTTAGGTAAAATTTTAAGTTATATTTAAGAAATTTGGGGCGTCGCCAAGCGGCAAGGCACGAGATTTTGGGTCTCGCATTCGTAGGTTCGAATCCTACCGCCCCAGATATAAAATAAAAATGGAGCTAAAAGTTTTTTCAGGTTCAGGGAGTTTAAAATTAGCGGAAGGGATTGCTAGATACCTTAATATATCTTTATCTTCCATTGAAAGAAAGAAATTTTCCGATGGAGAAATTTTTGTCCAGATAAAGGAAAATGTTAGAGGGAGAGATGTTTTTGTTGTTCAATCTACAAATCCTCCAGCAGAGAATCTTATAGAGCTTTTACTAATGATTGATGCTTTACGCCGAGCTTCAACGGGGAGAATAACAGCTGTTATACCTTATTATGGATATGGAAGGCAAGAGAAAAAAGACAAACCTCGAGTCCCAATTTCCGCTAAACTATTTGCAAATTTATTGGAGACTTCAGGGGCTGATAGAATCTTAACTATTGACTTACACGCGCCTCAGATAGCTGGCTTTTTTGATATTCCTGTGGATCATCTTTTTGCAGCTCCCGTATTCATCAAACACATAAAAGAGATGAAATTATCAGAAGAGGAAATTGTAATTGTTTCTCCTGACGTAGGAAGAGTTGAGGTTTCAAGAGCTATTGCAAAAAAGATTAGTTCTAATATACCAATTGCGATTGTAGATAAAAGAAGACCTGAACCAAATCATTGTGAAGTCGTTCATATAATAGGAAATGTAAAAGATAAATTTGCTATTATAATTGATGACATAGTAGATACAGCAGGAACTTTAACGGAAGCAGCTAATGAATTGAAAAAGCAAGGAGCAAAATCTATTTATGGGTACATAACTCATCCTGTGCTTTCAGGAGAGGCAATCCGTAAAATTAACTCTTCAGCTCTTGACAAACTTGTTGTTACAGATACAATACCTCTAAATGATAAAAGAAGTGAAAAGATAGAGGTTGTTTCTGTAGCTGAGCTTTTAAGCGAGGCTATAATAAGAATTCATAAAAATCAATCTGTATCATCACTTTTTGTATAGAAAAAAATAGGAGGCAAACTTGATAAGAGCAAAGAAGTTAGAAGTAAAAGAAAGAAAAGAAATTGGTAAAAATCAAGTAAAAAAAATAAGAAAAGAGGGATGGGTTCCTGGAGTTATTTATGGGCATGGGGAGAAAAGTAGGCTTATTAAGGTAAAAGAGGAAGATTTAAAGGAACTCATTCATAGCCTTCATTCTGAAGCTACGCTTTTGAATTTACGTTGTGAAAATGAAGACTTGCAGGTTATAATTCGGGAGGTAACCCGAAATCCGCTGAATGAGAAATTACTCCATGTGGATTTTCAACACATACATGAGGAAGAAGAAGTGAGCGTCCATGTTATGCTTGAATTTGTAGGAAAGGCTAAAGGTGTAGAGGAAGGCGGGATTTTAAATATTGAGCACAGATATTTGACGGTAAAGTGCTTACCACGGAATATTCCAGAGAAGATTACTGTAGATATTTCTTCTCTTGGGATAGGGCAATCTCTTCATGTTAAAGATCTTAAAGTTCCAGAAATGGTAAAGGTGGAGGAAGATCCTTATGCAACTATCGTGAATGTTTTATCTCCAAGAAAGATCGTGGAAGTAGCTCCTACTGCACCAGAAACTCCGTTGGTTGAGGAAGTAGCGGAACCCGAGGTTATATCAAAGGCGGCTTCTTCTGAGAAGGCTAAAGAGGAGCAAAAAGAGGAGAGTGAAAAATAAATTATCGTGCAGCGATAGGTCTTGGGAATTATTCCTTAGAATACAAAGGAACTAGGCACAATCTTGGAGTTAGGGTGATAGAGTTTATATGCAGAGAGGAAAATTTAAATCTCAAACCGGGTAAGGGACATTATTATTACTCGAAAAAAGGAAATCTTTTGTTAATTTACCCTACAACTTTTGTAAACGAAAGTGGATTTGTTGCTTTAGAGGTCTTTCAACACTTTTCTCTTTCTTTAGAAGACATCCTTATTATATTGGATGATATAAACTTACCTTTTGGGAAGTTAAGGTTAAGAAGAAAGGGAAGTGATGGAGGTCACAAAGGTCTTTATTCGGTGATTTACCATCTTGGTAGTGAGAATATTCCAAGATTGAGAATTGGCGTTGGAAGTCCACCAGAATCTATTGATAATGCGACTTGGGTTCTATCTAAGTTTAGCGAAGCTGAAGAAAAAGAGATGAGTAGAATATTAGAAAGAGCAAAAGAAGCTGTATTTCTTTGGGCAGAAGAAGATATTGAAATAGCAATGGCTAGAATAAACAAAAATTGATTAAAAGGAGGTTTATTTTTAATGAGAAGATATGAGTGCACCTTTATTATTAATCCAGATAAGGAAAACGAGGTTAAGCAAATTATAGAGGAGGTCAAAAATCAGCTTGAGGGAGAGAAAGGGAAAATTGAAAAGATTGATGAGTGGGGTATTAGGAAACTTGCTTACGAAATTGATGGATATGATAAAGGGTTTTATACAGTAATAAATTTCGAGGCTAAACCCGATAAGGTTAATGATTTTAAAGAGTATATGAGGAAAAATAGCAACATTTTAAGATATATTTTATTAACCCAAAAGAGGTAATTTATGTCTGAATATAGAATTCCAAATGTAAATTATGTTATAATATCTGGAAGAACAACTTCGGATCCTGTTTTAAGTTATACGGAGAAAGGAGTGGCATATCTACGGTTTAGGATTGCATCTAATAGGAATTTTAGAAGTAAAGATGGGGAGTGGCAAGAGGAAACAACTTTTGTAGGGATAACTCTTTGGGGAGATCAAGCAGAAAGGCTAAGCGAGGTAATTAAGAAAGGAGTCCCTGTTTTAATAGAAGGAAGACTGTCCAGTTATACAAGAGAAGTGGAAGGGTTTAAGAGAACCGAAGTTAGTGTAAGAGCATTTAGGGTTCAAGTTTTGCTTAAGACAGGAACCCCATATCTAGAGGGAGAAGCAGAGGCTGAGGAAGAAAAAATAGAAGAAGCTACCTCAGAGGAAGAAGTTCTCCCTCCTGATGAGGAAGAGCTTCCTTTTTAGTTAAAAAGAAAAGTTGGTGCAAGACTTTATTAGAATAGGGAAAAAATTAGCTCAGGATAATTTGATATATGCTAATTTTGGGAATATGAGTGAAAGAGTTGGAGAAAAGATTCTTATTACAGGAACAGGAACAATGTTGGATGAGTTGAAGGAAGAAGATATAATTGAGGTTCCTCTTGAAGGTCCTTCTCAGTTTGATTTTAAAGCATCTTGTGAGCTCATTGTTCATAGAAGTATTTATAAAGAAACACCTGCTTGCGCAATAATTCATGTTCATTCTCCATTTGCAGTTTTGCTCTCAATTATTGCAGAAAAATCTGAAATTGTCCCCAAAACTATGGAGGGAGAGAAAATAATCGGAGTAATTCCCATTGTTGAAGGAGAAAGCGGAACTCCAAGATTAGCTTCTGCTGTCTCAAGTGCTCTTAGAGAACACAAAACCTGTATTGTGAAAAATCATGGAACATTTGTGAGAGGTAGTAATATTATAGATGCATATATAAATGTAACCACTCTGGAACATTTTTGTAAGATTTTTTATTACTATGAACTTTACAAAAAATAGGCGTAATTTTACGCCTTTGATATTGTTAATAGAATGTTCCTCTTTTCTCTTGGACCATCAAATTCGCAAAAGAAGATGTTTTGCCAAGTTGAAAGACCCAATTTACCATTAATAATTGGTATTGTTTCACTAGGTCCAATGATTCCGGCTTTTAAGTGTGCGTCTGCATTTCCATCTTGAATATCGTGTCTCCAAATTCCCCTTGGGATGAGTCTTTGGAGTAAATCTATCACGTCTTCTTGAACGCTTTCGTCCCAGTTTTCTTGAATCATTATAGCGGCAGTTGCACCTTGAGCATAAACATTTACAAATCCTGTTTTTACCTTAGATTCTTTAACAAATTTCTCTACAGCTTGAGTGATGTCATATAGCCCTTCTCTTTTATCTGTGGTAATAGAAATTATTTTTTGCATCTTTTTCCTCCTTATATATGTCAAAAAGAGAAATTATTTTCAATTTTTTTATAAAATCTTTCTCCTTGCCTACAAAAGATACAATTTTTTTCTCCTTTGGAAGTAAATCAAAGAAATTATCTGAAAAGAAACCCTCTCCTTCAAAACTTAAGTAAACATTTTTAACAAGATTTTCAGAGAAAAGCTCGATTTCATAACCTTTTTTTGTAGAACGAATCTTTTTTGTAATTTTAGGTTTTGGCAAAATTAAATCTTTAGGAGGGAGAAAATAAAATAAGTTAGTAGTGAAAACTTTATCTTTACAAGTTAAGCTAACCACAAAAACAGAAGATTTTTTATTAATGCCTTTAAGGAGTTTTGTTTCTTTTTCTTTAAAGAAGCTTTTGCAACTGTTTGGTTCTATTTTTATCTCTTTTAAGTCTTTCCATTTTTCTTTCCCTTTAAAATCTATAATCTTCATCTCCAATTTTCCTAAAAATGGTTTTAAGAGATCAGAAACAACTTTCACCTCAAGAAAACCCTTATAGATAGAAACGATAGGTAGAATTGGAGTATAAGCTTTTTTGGCATAATAGTGGAACGCTTTCCATCTATTCTTGTAGTCGAGACTTGACCAGGAAATAGCAGGCCAGCAATCATTTAATTGCCAGTAAAGGGTTCCCATTGTATAGGGTTTCCATTTCCGATGAGTTTCAATTGCAAGCTTACCAGCCTCAGCTTGAAGGAGTTCTGAAACGTATATATAATGTTCAAAATTTTTGGGAGGTCTATAATAAATTTTTAAATAAGAATCTATTTTCTCATTGCCAAGAGGACTTTTTTGGTGTAATTTCATTACATAAGAAAAAATTTGTAAATCTTCTTGGTTTGTAAATTCTTCAATTGTCTTAAGTGGAGGATAAGCCTGAAACCCCCATTCTGAGAAAAATCTTCCTTTTTTTTCTTGAAATTTCTCTAAAGGATGATTCTTATGCCAAACTCCCCAGTAATGAACATCTCCAGAATTAGAATTTTCCATTTTTCTAAATCCCCCGCAGGGAGAGGATGGCCAATATGGGCGTGAGTTATCATATTTCTTACATAATTTTGGAAGCAATTTATAAAAAAGGTCTTCATAAGCTTTTTGGATTTTAGGAATTAATTCAGGATAGTTTTCTTTAATTTCTTTTTGGATTCTATTTTTTACTATTTCAATTTCGTTATTTCCACACCAAATTACAATGCAAGGATGATTTTTAAGACGTTTTATATTATCTATTATTTCCCTTTCTACGTTTTTAAAAAAATTTTTATCTCCAGGATATAAATGGCAAGCAAACATAAAATCTTGCCAAATCATAATTCCATATTTGTCACACAAATCGTAGAATAGATCTTCTTCATAAATTCCGCCACCCCAAACTCTGAGCATATTCATATTAGCTTCTTTGGCAGAGCTTAGAATTTCTCTGTAATTTTTTTCTAAAGCTTCTTGCGGGAAAATACTGCAGGGAATGTAATTGGCTCCTTTCGCAAATATTGGAATTCCATTAATTTCAAAATAAAACGACTCTCCTTTTTTGTCTTTATTTCGAATAAGCTTTGCTACTCTTAACCCTGTTTTAACTTTAATAGAGTCAATTTCTTTATTATCAATAATAATCTTCCCAGTAAACTCATAGATTGGTTGAGCTCCAAAGCCATTTGGCCACCACAATTTTGGTTTTATGATTTCGAAATTTATAGGGATTTGGTTTATTCCCTTTCTTAATGTTACTCTTACTGGAGGGACCTTATGTTCTTCTTTTCTTATTTTATAAGACAATTTTAAGACAGCTTCTTGGTTAGTTTTCGTTTCTACTTCAAATAAGGCTGAGAGAGAAGCTTTTTCTTTATTTAATTTTTTCTGAAGAATATGGAGGTAGTTTATCCGCGCCTTATCCCATCCGTGAATAAAAACTTTTCTCCATATTCCACTTGTTGTTAATTTTGGAGCCCAATCCCAACCATATTGATAGGAAGCTTTTCTGGTAAATGGACTTACTAAAGGTTCTTTTGGAAATTCATAAAGAGGTGAAATATAGTAAGGAATTTTATCTTCCGATTTTTCCATTTCTAAGAGTCCTTTCAAAAATGGAGGATCAAAATAAATTAGGAGTAGATTATCACCTTCTTTTAGAAGTTTTTTTATTTCCACTTTCCATTCCCTGAACATATTATTAGTGACTAATATTAGCTTTCCATTTAGGTATACTTTAGCATAAGTATCTAGCCCTTTAAAATGTAATTCAATATTTTCGTATTTAAGAAAATCTTTAGTAATATTAAAGGTTGTCTTGTATTCGAAAGGAACCTTATCAATCCAATAAAGTTTTGTTTCGTTGTCTCTATAAAAAGGCTCTGGAATTAATTTGTTTGTAAGAAGATCTTTATGAACACATCCGGGAACCTTTGCAGGAAACCATTCTTGGTTGCCAATCATTCTAAATTCCCAGTTTTCCTTTATTTCAAAAAATTGGTTCCTTCCCATTTGCTTTTAATTTAAGAGGGGATCCTTTAATGTCAAGTTTTACAATGTTTGTTAAGCGTTCCAAAGCTAGCATGTTTAAACTTTGAGATATAATTCATAAGGTCTCTTCATAAGCATGAACAGTTTCTAAATTCAAATTTTACGTCCATTGCCCTGGTGGTTATCTTCCTTAAATATTTCCTCCCTAACTCACATAAAAACTTAGCAAAAATATGTAGGAATGAGTTACTGATGTTTTAGTAATCAGAGGGCTTTCATAAAAAGATAGCAAAATGGAATGTCGTTCAGATGCTTGGTATCTATATCTATTTGAGTAAAAGCATCTTATGGACTTTATGAGGAGCTCTCGGGCGATTATAAACCTTCTATGCCATATTTGTCAAATTCTCTTAAGCTCCCACATTGAAAATTCGATCCCTCTCGGGTGTAGACTCTTTTTAGTATGTTTTGGAAGATCAAATGGTGTGTATATTTTTATAACCTCGTAATTCTGTAAAGCTCATATCTTTTTGCAAGATACTTTTTTCATAACTCCTTTTAGGTTTATTCTTTTTGTCCTGAAAACCTCTCCAAAGAGTATACCACCTAGTTTGGATTTAAGGTTTACAATTTTTGTGAGTCTTGACTTTTTGGGTATATTCTTTATTTTAAATTATGGATAAACTTGAAGTTGGCGTTTTATGGTTCTTTGTTTTTGTAAGAACTGTTATATTTTTTCTAATTATTTATTTTATCATTTTTGAACTCAGAAAATTTATAAGAAAACAAAAAGGAAATGGAAAAAGAGATTAAAGAAATTCTTGAGATTGAAAAAGAGGCAAAAAAAATCGTTGAAGAGGCTGAAAATAAAGCAGACCAAATAAGAAAAGAAGCTGAAAAAAAAGCTGAGGAGATTATTTTGGAAGCAAAGAGGGAGGCAGAATCTATAATTGCCACCTATAAGGTAAGACTTTCCTCTTTTTTGAAAGAAGAGGAAAAAGAGAATGAGGAAAAAGAAATAAATATAAGAAAAACCGGGTTAAAAATTTATGAAGAAGTAAAAGAAGAATTACTTGATGAGTTGATGAAATCTTTCCTGCCTATATAAAACTCATTAAAATGTGAAAATCAAAAAGAAAATAAATGAGCTATTCAATATATCCTAAATTAAGAGCAATATATTCATTTCTACCTACTTCTGCTGAAACAGAAGAGCTTCTCTATTCTAAGGATGTTTCAGAGTTTAAAAATCATGTTATTGAGATGAGATTTTTAAAAAGATTCCCTCTTATAGACTCTGATATTGAATCTCATTTAAGGAGGATCCCTTTTTCCCTTGGAGAAAAAGTAAGAAAACAAATGTCTGAGCCATCGGTTCTTTTTTTTGAGGCTTATCTTAGAGGTTATGAGTTAGAAGATATTAAGAACATAATTCGTGGAGGGAAAGGATTCTTCACTCGAGAACTAAGGGATAAGAATTTAAGTATAGAAGAATTGAATACCTATATGCAAAATAGATTTTGGAAGATTCCTTGGAATAGTGGGTATTCAAGGTATGAAGAGAAAAAGGATAAAATTGAGCTTGAACTTCCCCTTGATCGCTATTACTATTATTCCCTTTTAAAAGAGACAAGAAATTTATCTTCAAAGGAAAGGTCACAAGTTAGAGAGTTTCTTCTAAGTTTTATAAACTTAAAGAATAGAGTTTATCTTTTCCGGCTAAAGAATTTTTATGCTTTGAGCGATTTTGAAATAAAAAAGCTTTTAATCCCTATTGGAGAAGTTTATGAAAATATAAAAGAAGAAAAAGGTCTATCTGAAGGGAGTTTTAGGAGAGAGATTAGTAAAATTTGCTATAAGGATTTTAAATTTAGAATGTTTACGATGAGAGCAATCCTTGCTTTTTTCTTTCTTCTTAATGAAAAAATAAATGAAATTCTTTCTATTTATAGGGCTAAATTACTACAATTAAAGCCCCAAGAAATAATAGAAATGTGGAGGAAACTCTATGTGGGTTCCTGAAGAAATGACGCATTTTTTGCTTGGGGTAGTTGAAGAAGATCTACAAGCAGCTCTTGATTTTATTGGAAAAGAAGGGAAATTCCATCTTGTAGAGTTTTCTCATCGCTGGCTAAAGGAAACCCAATATAAAGAAATCTATAGGAAGTTGGAGGAATCCAGTAAAAGGATAAAGGAAATTATTGAGTATTTTGGAATTAAAAGTCTAAAGGAAATTCCATTAAAAGCTGTGGACATAAATAAGGTTAGGGAAGAAGCAGAGAAATTTCTTAATGAATTTGAAGGAAAATTAGGAGAGAAAAGAAGTAGGCTTACAACATTAAAAGAGGAGGAAACAGAGTTGAATCTTGTTTCAGAACTTTTAGCTTTACTTCCAGAGATAGATACCCCTATTGAAGAAATCCGGGAAGGTAAATTTATTAAAATGATTGGCGGAACTATTCCCTCGTCAGAAGAAAAAAATCTTTACGAGATTTTGAAGGGAAGAGACGTTCTTGTTTTTAAAAGGAAATTCCAAAAGGGGATAACCCCAATTATTATCTTTTTCTCCTCTTTTGAGGAGGAATCTTTAGGGAAAGTTTTAGAAAGTGTACATTTCGAAGAACTTAAGGTTTTTTCTAAATTGGAAGGTTCTATTCTGGGATTGAAAGATAAAATTGAGAGTAAATTTTGGGAAATAAAGGAAGAGAGAGCCACTCTTCAGGCTTCTATTAAAAGAATGGGTAGAAACATAGAAGAAAATATCTTGAGATTGAATAGAGAAATAGATATTTCACTCTTAGAGTTGGTTTGGTTAAGCAAGACCGCAAGATCCGATAAGATATTTTTCATAAGTGCTTATTTACCAACTAAGGTGGTCTTTGAAGTTAAACAAAAGGCGAAAAATCTTAATATTTATATTTTGAAAGAAGAAACAATAAAAAGGAAAAACGAAGAGGCAAAAATAACTCCCACAAAACTTAATAATCCTTTTCTTTTTCGTCCTTTCGAACTCCTTGTTAATACTTATGGGATTCCTTCCTATAGAGGAATAGATCCTACCATTTTTACAACAATTTCTTTTTTGCTATTTTTTGGAATTATGTTTGGAGACTTTGGACATGGGCTTATTTTAATTTCAATAGGTATTGCCTTATTTTTCATTAGGGTTATGAGAAAATTCGCCATTCTCCCTGTGTTATTGGGAATTTCTTCTGCAATTTTTGGAGTAATTTTTGGAGAGTTTTTTGGAACTCATCCTTTTCAGCCTCTATGGTTTTCTCCTTTCAGAGAACCTGAAAAAGCAATGCTTTTCGCTGTATATCTTGGAGTTGTAATTGTAAGTTTTGGTTTTATTCTTCGCTTGGTAGAATTTATTATGGAAGGGAATAAAGAAGAGTTATTTCTATCGGGTTATGGGTTACCAGGTTTTATTTTTTATCTTTCTTCCCTTGCTTTCACCTTTTCATTAATAAGGAGAATCAGTAGTAAATTTATTATATCGGAAGGAGCAATTATTGGGATGAGTGCTTTAGTTGTTGCTCTTGGTATTCCTTTAAAAGACGCTTTTAAAGAAGGAATCAGCTCGAATAAATTATTACTCTCTTTAGGAGAATTTATCCATCTTCTCCTTGCAATGATTTCTAATACTCTTTCTTTTATCCGAGTTGCAGCTTTTAATATTGGACATATTATCTTGACAATGTCTCTTCTTGAAATTTCGAGTATATTTGAAAAAATGATTGGGAGAGGAAGCGCTACAACATTGATTTTTGGGAATTTTCTCGTTGTAGGTCTTGAAGGGATGATTGTTTTTATTCAAAGTTTAAGGCTTGAATACTATGAATTTTATTCTCGCTTTTTTGAAAGAGGGAAAGAAATTTATAAACCCATAAAAATAAAATAGGAGGTAATTTATGGATAAATTTGAAGAAATAATGGAAGGATTGAAAAAGTTTAATGTTGTTTTTTTAACTCTTGCTCTAATTTTAGGATTGACTGGTTTTGGTTTGGTTCTAACGCCCGTTTCTCTTTTTGGACAAGAGGGTGTTTCTGCTCAGCCAGTAAGTAGGAGTTATGCGGGATGGGCTTTTCTTGCTGCTGGGCTCTCAATATCCGTTTCTGTGCTTGGCGCCGGAATTGCTCTTTCAAAGATTGGTTCTAGTGCTATGGCTGCCCTTGCTGAGAAGCCTGAAATTATGGGAGCTGCAATCGTTTTTGCGGGACTTGCTGAGGGACTTTCCATCTGGGGATTAATTGTCGCTGTTTTAATCTTAATAAAAGTATGAAGATAAAGGTTATTGGTGATGAATTCGCTTGTATTGGCTTTGCTCTTTTGGGAGTTTCCACAGTCTCCGTTGAAGATAAGGAATCTGTTGAGAAGGAGTTTGAGAAGGCTCTCAAAGAAGATGACCTTGGAATTATTCTAATTACAGAAAATGAAGCCGAGCTTATCAGAGACAAAATTACAAAACAAAAGACCAAAGGTCAGTTACCTCTTGTTGTGGAAATTCCAGGAAGGAGCGGGTGGAAGGAAAGAGGGAAAGCCCTTGAGCTTTTTAAGAAGGTTTTAATGATTAAAATATGAAGGAAAATATAAACGAGTTGAAAGAAAAAATAATAAGTAATGCAAGAAAAGAAGCGGAAATTATTCTTCAAAGAGCAGAAAAGGTAAGAGAAAGAATCCTAACTCAGGCAAGAGAAGAAGAAAAGAAGGTAAAAGAAGAAGCAGAAAAAAAAGGAAAATCCCTGTTTGAAAAGGGTAAAGAGAAATTCTTTTTCAGAAAAAAAATAAATGAAAGAAAAGGAATCCTTTTTTTGAGGAAACAGCTATTTGAGATGTTGCAAAATGATTTAATAGAAAAACTTACTTCAATGTTTAAAGAAGGAAAACTCAATAGTTGGATAAGAATTTCTTGCGAAAGGATTGCTAAGGAAGAAGGAGAGATCGTTTTAGTCGCAAAAGAAGAAGAACTTGATCGTTTTAAGAATATTTGTGATGGAATAAAAGGTTTAAGTTTTTCTCCTAGATCCATTATAGGAGGTTTTCTAATAATAGGGAAAGAAAGTGAATACGATTTTCGTTTTTCTACAATTGCAAATAAAATAATAAAGCAAAATATGAGAAAGATTGCAGATAAATTAGGAGTAAGAAGTGGGTGAAGCTATAATAAAAAAGGTTGAAGGCCCTATAGTTGTTTCTAAGGAGACGAAGGACTTTCATATGAATGAAGTCGTCCTTCTCGGAGAAGAAGGGTTAATCGGAGAGGTGATAAAGATTAATGGAGATGAGGCTACTGTTCAGGTTTATGAAGATACAATAGGTCTTTATCCTGGAATTAAGATTTTTGGCACAGGCAAGCCTTTATCTGCTGAGCTTGGTCCAGGTCTTGTTTCAAATACCTTTGATGGGATTCAGCGTCCACTTGCAACTATAAAGGTAAAACAAGGAATTTTTGTAAAAAGAGGAGCAAAAGTTACACCTCTTTCAAGAGAGAGAAAATGGAAAGTTGAACTAAAGGTTCGTAAGGGAGATGTGGTGGGACCAAATTCAATTGTTGGAGAAGTAGAGGAAACTTCTTTAATTAAACACAGAATTTTAATCCCTCCTGGAATAAGAGGGAAAGTTATTGAGGTGGAGGAAAAATCTGAATATCTTGTAACAGATACCATTTGCCTATTAGAAAAAGAAAATGGAGAAAGAGTAGAGATAAAATTATTTCACTCCTGGCCTATTAGGAGAAAAAGACCAATTTTAGAAAGAATCCCTCCAAAGGAAATAATGGTTACTGGTCAGAGAGTTATAGATACGGTTTTTCCAATTGCGAAAGGAGGTGTTGCGGCAATTCCTGGGGGCTTTGGAACAGGTAAAACTGTCACACAGCACTCTCTTGCGAAGTGGTCAGATGTCGATTTAATTGTTTATATTGGTTGTGGAGAAAGAGGCAATGAGATGGCTCAGGTTTTGGAAGAATTTTCAAAACTTAAGGATCCAAGAACGGATAGGTTCCTTCTTGAAAGGACAGTTCTTATTGCTAACACATCAAATATGCCGGTTACTGCAAGAGAATCTAGTATATACACTGGGATAACAATAGCTGAGTATTTTCGAGATATGGGATACGATGTTGCTCTTTTTGCTGATTCAACCTCACGTTGGGCAGAAGCTCTCCGAGAAATATCCGCAAGAATGGAAGAGATGCCTGCAGAGAAAGGTTATCCAGCTTATCTTGGAAGCCGACTTGCCGAATTTTACGAAAGGGGAGGTTGTGCAAAGGTAACAGAAGATAGAATAGGGTCTATTAGTATAGTAGGAGCTGTGTCCCCTCCAGGTGGGGACTTTACTGAACCGGTTACAAGCCACACCAAAAGATTTATAGGAGCACTTTGGGTTTTGGATAGAGAGCTTGCCTATTCAAGACATTATCCAGCTATTTCATGGATGGAGTCTTATTCGGATTATCTTGATAAGGTGAGTGAGTGGTGGGAAGAAAAAGGATTGCCGATTGTTGAGTTTCGCAAAAGATTGATGAATGTTTTAATTGCGGAAGCTTCTTTAAGAGAAATTGTGCAATTGGTTGGAGAAGGGGCTTTACCTGAAAAGGAGAGACTCACGCTACGGATAGCTGAACTTATAAAAGAGGGATTCCTCCAACAAAATGCTCTTTCTTCTACTGATGCATACTGTAGTCCAGAAAAACAATACAAAATGCTGGAAATAATATTTTATTTTGCAGATGAAGTAGAGGAACTCTTGAAAATAGGAGTTCCATTATTTAAGATAGAAGAATCACCTATTTTTTCTATGATTAAGAGAATGGGAGAAGAAATTAGAAATGAAGAAATTTTTAAATTTGATGAGCTAAAAGAAAAGATAAAAGAGGAATTTTCTAATTTAAGAGAAAAGTATGGATAACATTTTTGAGAAAAAGCATATCGGTGCTACTGCAATAAGTGGTCCATTTCTTTTTGTGGAAAAGATTAAAGGAGTTGGGTTTGGGGAAATGGTGGAAATAGAGCAGGAAGAGGAGAAAAGAGTGGGAAGAGTAGTTGAGGTTGATGAAGACAGAGCTATTATCCAGATATTTTCAGGGACAAGCGGACTTAATAGAAATAGAGTAAAGATAAGATTTACAGGTTCTCCAATCACCATTTCTGTTTCAGAAGAAATGCTTGGTAGAGTTTTTGATGGGATAGGGAGGCCAATAGATGGAGGTGGAGAAGTTATAGGAGAAGAGGAAGTAGATATTAATGGACTACCTTTAAATCCAGAGGTAAGAGAATATCCGAGAGATAATATAATAACAGGAATATCTGCAATAGATGGACTTGCTACTCTAATTCAGGGTCAAAAATTACCAATTTTTTCTTGCTCGGGTTTACCTCATAATGAAATGGCTGCTCAAATTGTAAATCAAGCCCAAATTTATAAGAATGAAGAATTTGTAATTGTTTTTGCGGCGATTGGAATAAAAGCTGTTGAAGCTGATTTTTTCCTTAAGAGCTTTGAAGAGGGCGGAAAATTAGATCGACTTATTACATTTTTAAATCTTGCAGATAGCCCTTCTGTGGAAAGACTTATTACTCCTCGGTGTGCTCTTTCTGTAGCTGAATTTTTTGCTTTTAAGAAAGAAAAACACGTTCTTGTCATTTTGACTGATATTACCAATTACTGCGAAGCTCTAAGAGAGATCTCATCTATTAGAGGAGAAGTTCCTTCTAAAAGAGGATACCCTGGATATCTTTATAGTGATCTTGCTTCAATTTACGAAAGAAGCGGAAAAGTAAAAGGGGGAAAAGGGTCTATAACTCAAATACCAATCTTAACAATGCCAAATGATGATATTACTCATCCAATTCCAGATCTCACAGGTTATATAACAGAGGGACAAATTGTCCTTTCAAGAGAAATGCATCAAAAAGGGATTTATCCTCCTTTTGACACTTTATCCTCTCTTTCAAGATTGATGAAAGACGGAATTGGCGATGGTAAAACAAGAAAAGACCACTTTAATCTTTACAATCAACTATATACTTCCTATTCGAGGGTTCAAAAAGTTCGTTCTCTTGCTTCAATAATAGGAGAAGAAGAATTATCAGAAGTGGATAGGAGTTATCTTGCTTTTGGAGAGAAATTCGAAAAGGAATTTATAAAGCAAGATCCAAAGGAATTAAGAAGCATTGAGGAAACCTTAGATAAAGGATGGGAAGTGCTTAAGAAGCTTCCAAAAAGCGAATTAACAAAAGTGAAAGAGGAAGAGATAAATGAATTTTTGGAGTTTAAATGATCGCGTCTACCTTGACTAATTTGTTGAAACTTAAAAGGAAGTTGAATGTTGCGTTAGAAGGTCATAGCCTTCTTAAGGAAAAAAGAGAAGTTTTAATTATGGAACTTTTAAGAAATATTCGTGGATTTAAAGAAATGGAAGAAAGTCTTACCGAGAAGTTGAAAGAAGCTTATGGCACTCTTGAAACTGTATGGATTCATTCTGGCAAAGAAAAGCTTGAAATTTTAGGAAAAGTGAATCCTGAACCAGAGATTAAAGTAAAGTTGAGGTCAATAATGGGAATTGCGATACCAGAAATCTTTATAGATATTCCTTCTAAAAAAGTTCAAGTTAGTCTTAATTCTACTAGCCAATATTCTGATGAAGCTTTTACAAAGTTCAGAGAAGTGCTTCCGCTAATTGTGAAATGGGTAGAAAAGGAAGTTCTTATTTGGAAACTCGGAATGGAAATAGGAAAGACTCAAAAGAGAGTTAATGCTCTTGAGAAGGTCTTTATTCCCCAGTATAAGAAAGAAATTGGTATAATTGAAGAAAATCTTGAAGAAGAGGAAAGAGAAGAATTTTTTAGAATGAAGGTATTGAAAAAAGGGGGAAAATAATTATTATGGAAAGAATACTTTTATATATAGTATCAGGAGAAACAAGAGCTTCGTGGGAGAGAGCAATTGAAATTAGTAAGAGTTTAGAAGCCACTTTATTTGCCTTATTTATTGTAGATAAAGAAATTGTTAAAACGATGTCAGCTTTAAGAGGGATTAGTGAGGTAGAAGTAGCTATACAATTGGAAGAAGAGGGATGGAAATACCTTTACTATCTTGAGGAACTTGCTATTAGTAAGGAGGTGAAAACAGCCCTTTTTGTTGAAGAAGGAGACATAATAGATGTTCTCAAGAATTTTGTTAAAGAGAAGAAAATTGAACTTTTAATAGTAGGATATAGGGGTGGTCAAGGGATAGAAGGGAAGAAGGAGGAGAGAACGATTGAACAGTTGATTGAATATGTTCCTTGCCCAATTCTTATAGAAAAAGAAGGAGGAAGAAAATGATAGAAGAATTTCTTGATGAGGATTTAGTAATTGTTATAGATAGGGCTCCTGATAAGTTCAAAATGATTGAAAAGATGATTGATCAAGCTCTTAAAAAAGGTATAATAATAACAAGGGAGCCAATTCTTCAAAAGATTAGAGAGAGAGAGGAATTAGAAAGCACTGGAGTGATTGAGGGAATAGCAATTCCACATGCAAGAACAGAAGCAGTTAAAGATCTCTTAATGGTTATTGGAATTGTTAAAGAAGGCCTTGATTTTGATTCTCTTGATGGTAAGCCGGTTTATGTTGTTTTCTTGATTGTTGCACCAGAAGAGGCGAAGAGTAAATACATTCAAGTCCTAGCCAGAATTTCCAGAATGTGTAGGCAGGAAGAATTTAGAAAGGCTCTAATTGCTGCAAATTCGCCTTCTGAAGTGATTTCCATTTTAAAGAAGTTTAATAGTGTTTGAGGTTCTTATGAAATATTATGCTGATTTTCATATTCACTCTAAATTCTCTATGGCTACAAGTAAAAATATGGAGTTGCCTTTTATCGCAAAAGAGGCAAAAGCTAAAGGTGTTAATCTTGTTGGTACTGGTGATTTTACAAATCCTGGGTGGTTTTATCTT
>JBDRZZ010000026.1 GCA_039804165.1 candidate division WOR-3 bacterium | reverse complement strand
GTCCACTGGTTTGCGGCGGATCTTGATAAACTCCTGGAGAAGAAAATGGATGTGACTCTTGATCTGGAATTAGACCTTGTGAATGTTAAAATATCTCAAAGTGTCCACCACCTGCCTTGGAAGGTCTCTTCTTGCTTTACCTAATCTTTTAAACATCTTAAGTTTACTGTAAGATTTATATACCTCAAGATTCTCTGTGATAAAATGCGAAAAACCCTGTAATATGAAAACAAAAAATAATTTTCCTCCGTTTTCCTGTACTTTCACTTTTTGCTCTCCAATTAGATAACCCCTCTTTGTGCTTTCTCAGTATTTACTTAACTTCCTGACATTTTCAAACTTCCTAATAGTAGCGTAATCAGAAATAAGAGAACTACGAATGCAAATGGAAATGTAGAGGCTTCTATAAACTAATAGAAGATGGGTTATATAGCGTTGAAAATGTTAAAAGAAAAAGGATTTATTTCTCAAGACATATATATCATCCCCACCTCTCTGGAACGTTCATGGTCTCCCAAGTTCCAATACTATCTTTTCTCTATGTGCCACTGCCTCAGATCCTCAAAGTAAGAGCAACCTCCCTCTTAACAGCCAATCTTACTGCCTTCTCTTAAATGAACCACATCGGCTCCTAAATTGTCAAAGATTTCGGGGCTCAAATTTTATTAAACAATGTTAATAGTTTCATTTTTCCTGTCTTTATGCTCGCCAACCGGACATATAAGCTTTCCTCGACGCCACTTTATTTTACTTTCCTTTGGGCCAAAGAGGAACCTTCTTTCTCTCTTTATAAATAAATGTCATATTCTACCCAAATGTGACATTTATTATTTATAATAACAACACAGGAAAAATCTATATCTTGACATTAAGATAAAGTTTATTTATTATTTAACAATATATTCTTATGAATAAATTTGATAATTGTGCCCTAATTGTGGCTCATCCCGATGATGAAATTCTTTGGGCTGGAGGGTTTATTCTTTCTCATTCAGAGGCAAACTGGGAAGTAGCCTGTTTATGCAGAAAAGATGACTTGGATAGAAGTAAGAAATTCTTTAAAGCTTTAAAGGAGCTCCATGCAGAAGGGCAAATTGGCTCTCTTAACGACGAACCCAGCCAACCTCCAATTGGAACAAAAGAGGTAGAAGAGACAATTTTAATGTTACTCACGAAAAGAGAATACGATCTTGTAATAACCCATAGCCCAAAAGGTGAGTATACAAGACATCTCCGCCATGAGGAAACAGGATGGGCAGTTTTATCTTTAATAGAAAAAGAGTTTTTGAGAGTGAAGGAACTATGGATGTTTGCTTATGAAGATGGAGGAGGAAAATATTATCCACGAGCAATTAGAAACGCAAATTTGGTATTTCTGCTTCCAGAAGAAATCTGGATGAAGAAGATTAAAATTGTAACTGAGATATATGGGTTTTCTCTTAATAGTTGGGAAGCAAAAGTTACTCCAAAAGAAGAAGCCTTTTGGCAATTTTCTTCTATAAATAAAGCGAGAGAAAAATTTGGGAGTTATTATGAAAATTCTTGTGATGTTTGATTATCCAGCCTCTCCTGGGGGTCTTGCGACACAAGGAGCTCTATTATACAGAGGTTTGACCGAAATGGGAATAGAAGCTTATCCTGTAAATTTAGAATCCTACCAAGAAAAAGAGTGGTATTACCGGTGGTTTAAACCTGACATTGTTGTTGGAGTGGGTTATTGGGGACATACACCACAACTTGTTCTACATCCTCAAAGATTTGGATGTATTCCTGTTCCTTGGTTAGTTGCAGACGGATATGTTGGAGGTTATAGAGAAATTCTGGATGCTTTGCCTCTTATATTGGTTACTTCAAGATGGGTGAAAAAAGTTTATAAAAGAGATGGACTTAGCGGAGATAATATTGAAGTTCTTCATGTTGGTTGTGATACTAATTCTTTTATCCCCAGAGAAAAGGACGATCCTAAAATCGTGGCTATTCGAGAGTCTCTTGGAATCTCTCCTCAAGAATTAATGATTTTAACAGTTGGTGGGGATGCGGCTTCTAAAGGAGCTCAAGAAGTTATGCAGGCTTTAGCCATTAATGATTCAAAAGCACCCCCATGGAAATATGTGTGTAAAGTTTGGCCTCAGCCGAGAACTCAAATTCAAAACTTACTTGATATGCAACTTGCCGCACAACTTGGCATTTCTAAGAAGGTAATTTATACCACAACAATACTTTCAAGAAATTTTATGCCATATCTTATGGCTGCCTGCGATATATACGCAGCACCTTCTCGTCTTGAAGGTTTTGGAATGGCTCAAATAGAAGCTGCTTCCTGTGAAAAACCAGTAATAGGAATTAAAGCAATGGGAATGTTGGACACAATGATTCATGGAAAAACTGCTTTTTTGGCCAATGTTGCTCAAGAGATTAGAACAAAGGAGATTTACATAGAGTCTCCTTCCAATGAGAAAACCGAACAAAGAATTGTTTTTAAAAGGCCAAGAACAGTAGACTTTAGGGCAAGTGTTCATGATATTGCAAATTATCTTATGGATTTAATGGAAGACGAAAAACTTAGAGAAAAAATGGGAAAAGCTGGCAGGAAAAGAGTTGTGGAACTTTTTGATTATAGAGTTATAACCAGGAAGTTTGTAAAAATAATAACAGAAAAATTTGGTCTTTCATGAATTACGATAAAGAACTGATTGAAAGAGCAAAAGAAGCAGCGATAGATGTTCTACTTAACAATGCGAAAGGTCCTTATAAAGGTTTGCCAAGAACTGCAGGATGGGGGTATCCTGAACCATACACAAGGGATTTAATGATTTCTTCCTTAGGTTTTTTAACCTCAGAGAATAAAAAATTAATTGAAGTGCTTCGTAAAGTTCTTGAAAGGCTTGCAAAAAATCAGACTGAGCATGGACATATACCCTCTTTTGTCCACACTCCAAAAGATAGAGGTTCAAGTGATACTACTCCATTATTTCTTATGGCAGTGGGTTTTTTTAGAAATTTTAGCGGAGAGAAAAATTTTCTTGCTGAAGCCGTAGAAAAAGCAATGAAATGGATGGAGTATCAGAGTCCAGAAGATAATGTTATGGTTGCACAACTCCCAACAAGTGACTGGAGAGATGAACTCTGGGTTTTAGGCCATAGTTTATTTCTAAACACTATCGTATACACCTATTTGAAGTTATTGGGCAATTATGAAAGAGCAAAAAAATTAAAAAGATTAATAGAAACGCTTACAATAGATCCAAAGAGAAGAGGAAGCTTTTTGTTAACTAATAAACCTTATTATGCATTCTGGATTTATAAAATATATAAAAGCACGAGGTTTGACCTTTTGGGAAACTCTCTTGCAATTCTCTCAGGCTTATGTGATAGAAAAAAAGGAGAGGAAATTATTAACTGGGTTGAAAAAGAAATTAAGGTTATGCAGAAAAAAGGGCTTCTTTGGGGAAACTTGCCTCCCTGTCTTTTCCCTTTTATACATCCAGAAGATCCTGATTGGATGCCAAGATACGCTATTTATAATAATCCAGGAGAATACCAAAATGGTGGGATTTGGCCTTTTATATGTGGTTTTTATATAGCAGCTTTAGTTGCCATTGGGAAATATGAGTTAGCAGAAGATAAGCTCATGGAACTTACAAATTTAGTAAAATTTTCGAGGAATAAAAGACTTGATTTCGGCTTTAATGAATGGATAAAGGCGCAAAATGGAGAGCCGATGGGCGAAGATTGGCAAAGCTGGTCAGCGGCGTTGTATATTTATGCTGCCAAATGTGTGGAGATTAGAAAAACCCCTTTCTTTGAGGAAGTTAGAAAATGAAAAATTTTTGGCTTTGCTTTGTTCCTTTATTTTTTGCAGTGGATGCCATTGGTATTTTACCTCTCTTCATAAATCTTACCGAGGGTTTAAGTAAAAAAAGGAAGAAGAACGTTTTATTTCAATCTATTTTAACTGCTTCAGCTGTAGCTATTGTTTTTCTATTTGTTGGGCCAGAATTGATGAAAGTTATTGGTGTAAGTGTTTCAGACTTTATGATAGCAGGAGGAATCTTACTTCTAACAATAGCTCTTACAGACTTGACGAGGGGGGAGAAACTCACAAAAGGTATTGACCGGGACACTCTTGGAGCCGTTCCGTTGGGAGTTCCTTTAATTACAGGACCTGCTGTTCTTACTACTTCAATTATTCTTGTAAATGCCTATGGAGTTTTTCTAACTGCTATTGCGGTAATTTTGAATATTCTTTTTGCAGGACTCATTTTTGAGTTCTCTATCCCTATTTCTAAATTCCTTGGACAATCAGGAACAAAGACTTTATCCAAAATAGCAAGTCTTTTCTTGGCTTCAATCGCTATAATGCTTTTAAGAAAAGGTGTAATTGAAATTATAAAAACTTATTTTAATCTCTAAAGAATAAGCATTGCATCTCCATAAGAATAAAACATATATTTTTCCTTTATCGCTTCTCTGTAACATTTAAAAATCATTTCTCTGGAGGCAAAAGCAGCCACAAGAATTAGAAGAGTTGTTTCTGGAAGATGAAAATTTGTTAATAAATGATCAACGATTTTAAACTCATATGGAGGATAAATAAAAAGAGAAGTCCTTCCTTCCCTTGGGGTCAATCTTCCTTTACCTACAGCAACCGTCTCAAGAACTCTCACGGTTGTAGTTCCTATGGCAAAGACACTTCTCCCTTCTTTTTTTGTCTCTTCTATAATAGAAACAGCTTCCCTATCTATCTTGAACCATTCGCTCTCCATCTCGTGGTTTTCTATATTTTCTGTTCTAATAGGTTTAAAAGTGCCAGGGCCAATGTGTAGAGTTATTTCTGCAATCTTTACTCCATTCTCTTTCAATTTTTCTAAAATCTCTTCACTAAAATGAAGGCCTGCTGTTGGAGCTGCTATTGAACCTTCTATTTTTGCGTAAACTGTTTGGTAATAATTTTTATCCTCTTCTGAAGGGGCTCTTTTTATATAGGGAGGGAGTGGAATTTCTCCATATCTTAGAAGCTCATTTTTATCCACATTAAATTCTAAGAATCTCTCTCCAGTTTTTTCATCTATCTCTTTAACTTTGCATTTTACTTTATCATTAATGAATATAACATTATTGACTTTTACCCTTTTCCCAGGAAAAACCATTGCCTTCCATAATCTTTCTTCTATCTCTTCAATAAGTAAAATCTCAATTTCTCCTCCCTGGGATTTATATCCTATAAGTCTTGCTGGAATTACTTTAGAATTATTTATAACAAAGCAATCCCCAGATCTTACATATTCTACAATATCGGAGAATTTTCTATGCTCAATACCTCCGGTTTCTCTATCTAAAACCATAAGTCGAGAAGACCCCTTTTCCTTTGGATATTGTGCTATAAGCTCCTTAGGGAGCTTAAAAGAAAAATCAGACCTTTTCATTTACCAATACAAAATTTAGAAAATATACTATCAAGGATCTCTTCTGTAGTGATTTCTCCTGTTAACTCTTTAAGAGAAGTAATAGCTTCATCTATATCAAAAGCAATAAGTTCTATTTCTTTTCCTGCTTTTAAAAGTTGAAGAGCATCCTCAAGAGCCTCTATTGCTTTATTAATTTTATCCCTTTGCCTTTCAGTGGTACAGACAATTTCTTCTTCTAAGAAATCTGGGACCTTTCCCTTAATCAGGTTAATAATAGCTCTATTCAATTCCTCAATCCCCAAATGATTTTTAGCTGAAATCCAAATTCTTTCTCCAGGAAAAGGAATCTCTCCAATTTTCTTCTTTAAGTCTTTCTTATTTATTACCAAAACAAAAGGTTTATTTGAGATTATATTAAAGATTTCCTCATCTTCCTCGCTTAAAGGTAGAGAGCCATCTAAAACAAACAAAACTCCATCTGAATAATTCACAACTTCTAAGGCTTTTTTTATACCAATTTCTTCTACTTTAGAGTCAGCATCCCTTATTCCAGCCATATCATGAATAATAACCGTGTAACCTTCGATATCCAGAACTCCTTCCAAGACATCTCTTGTAGTCCCCGGAATTTCTGTCACAATTGCTTTCTCTTCCTGAAGTAATGCGTTGAAAAGACTTGATTTCCCAACATTAGGTTTCCCCACTATTGCAAGATTAAATCCATCCAAAAGGAGTTTTCCTCTTTTATATGTTGATTCTATCTTCTTCAGTTTCTCTTTTAGAAGCTTAATCCTTTTAATTAATTCTATAGGAGAAATAGATATTAAGTCAGTTTCTTCAAAATCCAAAGAGGTTTCAACTAATGTCTTTATTTCTATAAACTCTTCTTTTATTTTTTCGATCTCTTTTCTAAATCTTCCATTTAAGTTTCTTTCTGCGAGGAGTAAACTCTTCTCGGTTTTCGCTTCAATAACATCTAATAAAGCCTCAGCCTCTAAAAGGCTCATTTTCCCATTCAAAAAGCTTCTCCTTGTAAATTCTCCTCTTTCTGCTATCCTTGCTCCATTTTCTATAAGTAATTGCATTATCTTTCTTGGAATTGCCAAACCTCCATGGGAAGAAATCTCTATAACATCCTCTCCGGTGTAAGAAAAGGGTTTTTTAAAAACGAAAAGAAGAACCTCGTCTATTATTTTTCCACTTTGGGGAATTTCAATCCAACCATGAAGAATTGTTCTATCTTTTACATCTATGAGTTTCTGTTTTGGGATAAAGATTTTCGAAACAATCTTGATAGCATCTTCTCCGCTAACTCTTATTATTGAAATAGCTCCTTTCCCTATTGGAGTGCTTATTCCACAAATGGTGTCAGAGAATTTTCTCATTTACTAAAGGCAAAGCTTATAGCAAAAGCTTATTTACCTCTTGCAGGGGCTATAACCACCTTCTTTAGTTCAGAATCGCCAATTGTGTAAGTTCTTACTCCTTCAATTTCTGAAACAGCTAGATGAATTACTCTTCTAAGAGATGGAGGTAGAGGCTGAAATATATATTCCCTTCCAGATCTTTTAACTTCCTCTGCAAAGGCTTTCGCACGACTACTAAGAGATCGCTCTCTCTTTCTTCTATAACCTGCGACATCTATATAAAGCTCTATCGAATCGTCTTTTGAATGAATGATTCTTGATAGAAGGTGTTGAAATGATTCAAGGGTTTTTCCAGATTTTCCAATCAATATTCCATCCATATCTTTTGTTCTAATATCAACATAAAGTCTATCGTTTTCTTTCTCAATTCTAATCTTTCCAGTGGTTCCGAGCTTCTCTAATATTGCATTTATCTCTCTGCGAACCAACTCTTCTTTATTAGAAATATCTGAAGTTTTTTTTCTTTTAACTCTTAGCCTCACAAGTCCTTCTTCTGAGGACAAAACTTCCCATTCTATTTGATTTTTATCTTCCAGAGAGAGCTTTTCTAAACCCTTTTTTAACGCCTCCTCAATATTTACACCCTCAACCTCTATCTCCTGGTTAACCATACTTAAACCTCCTTGAGTCTTCTTTTTATAAGGATCTGAGTAACCAACGTTAAAATATTATAAGTAAAGAAGTAAAGTGTCAACCCCGAAGGAAGTGTTAAAAAAATCGCTGTAATAAAAACAGGTGTCATATAAGACATCATCCTCTGTTGTTCGTCATGAGTTTGTGGACTCGTGATCCGTTGCTGGAAAAATATAGAAATTCCAGTAAGGACTGGAAACACAAAATAAGGATCTCTTACAGATAAATCCCTTATCCATAAAGCGAAAGGAGCTCCTTTAAGTTCTATAGAAGAATTCAAAACCTGAAATAGAGATATAAAAATAGGCATTTGTAAAAAAATACTAGTTAAACAGCCTGAAAAAGGATTAAATCCTATTTCTCTATACAAATTAATAACTTCTTGGTTCATTCTATGAGGATCATCTTTATATTTTCTTTTTATTTCCTGCAATTTAGGTTGAAGTTTACTCATTCTACCAATTGATTTAGCCTGATGAATTGTAAGAGGGATAAACACAAAATTCAGACAAAAAGCAAATAGGATTACTACTACACCATAATTACTACTTACCCTATTATGGAGAAATTGCATAAAATGATAGATGAATTTTGCTATTGGTCTTATAAGGGCCCACCCAAAATATATAGCATCTTCAAAACCCTTTTTCACTGAGGCAAGAATAGAATATTTAAGAGGACCAAAATAGAATCTTGCTTTATCTTCAGCCTGAATAGACAAAACTGGATTTTTAGGGGATTTCTTTAAAGTAAAATCTTCAATATAATCCTCTGGAACAAAACCTCCAAAAAAATACTTGGTTTTATATCCCACCCATTGGTAAAGCCCTGAAAAAGGTTCTTCTAAGCCCTTTAACAAATTCCCTTTTTTTATGTGGTAAGCTTTACCCCCTGCATAGTATACTACTCCACTATAATAATCTTCTCTTGAAAATTTCTCACCTGTCTCAAAAGCACTTATTTCATATAGATATTTACTCTTAGGGCTACATTCAAGATGAACAATATAAGAGGAATCTTCAAATGTGTAAGTTTTATTAAGAATAATAGAATCCAGAGTATAAGAAAAAATCACCTTTTTATTTTTCCCTTCTTTTATTTCCACCTTAAAAGGCAACAAACTCAGAGGAATAGGTTTCCCTCCCATAATAATAGAGGTGGAAAGGAAGGGGCCCTCTCTATTAAGAGGAGAAAATCTCACCTTATAATCCTTTAGATAAATTGAATCTACAACGCCTCCAAAAGAAGATAAATAAACGTTCATTAGCTTTGTTTCCACTTTTATTAATTTTGAACTATCTTTCATAACTTTCACTTTGCCCTTCACTAATTCAGCAATTTTCTCTTCTTTCTGGGAAATAACCTCTTTAGAAGTCTCTTCAATAGGGGGTTCTTCCACTCTCTCTTTTTTTTGAGTTGTGTATAACTGGAATAACCACATAACAATAAATATCAAAACAAAACCAAGTATTAATCTTTTCGTTTCATCCATTATTTTACCTCCAGAGGATCGTAACCACCCTTACTAAAAGGATTACATCGAAGAATTCTCCAAAAAGTGAGTAACAAGCCTTTTAAAAACCCCTTCTTCTCAAAAGCCTCTATTGCATAAGATGAACAAGTAGGATAATATTTGCATCTTCTCGGCAAAAAAGGCGAGATTTTATGGGAGTAAAATTTTAATATCCCTATAATTATCTTAACCATAAATTTCCTCTTAAGCATATCTTTTCAAAATCTTCCTTAATCTCATTATAGGTGCTCTCTAAAGCCCTTTTTTTTCCTTCAATTATATAATGTCCATTTTTAAGAAGAGGGTTTGCTTGCCTTACGATTTCTCTTAACCATCTTCTCAATTTATTTCTTCTCACACCACCCTTTACTCCTTTCTCAACTCTAATAGAGAATTTTTTCTCCTCATCTTCCAAATAATAGATATAAGTATAATCTCCTTCAAAAGCAACCCCTTTTTTGTAAACCTCTTTTATCCTCTCCCCATCTTGGATCATCCATTCCTTTCTTTTAAGACCAAATTTCTTCCCCATTTTTAGAATCAAGCATTAAAAAATCTATTTATACTAATAAAGAACATCAATATTGTCAAGTTCTCAAAATCTTGACATATAAAGTAAGCTTCTTATTTTAACTAAAGGAAAAAATGAATTTTTTAGATTTTATCAAGAAAAACAATTTTGTTATTTTGGATGGCGCAATGGGAACAGAATTAGAAAGAAGAGGTTCTCCCGGAGGTCCAAGAAGTAATCTCATTAATCCCGAAAAAGTAATAGAGATCCATAAAGACTATATAAATGCAGGAAGTCATGCTATAATAACAAATACTTTCGGAATGAATAGAATCTACATCCAAACTCACGATTTAAAGATTGAAGTAGAAGAAGTAAATAGAAAGGGCGTCTTTCTTGCAAAAACTGCAGCTCAGGATAAAGTTTTTATTCTTGGGAATATTAGCTCTACAGGACAATTACTTGAGCCTTATGGATCTTATAAAGAGAAAGATTTTTACGAAGCCTTTAAAGAACAAGCTTCATATCTTTTAGAAGAAGGGGTGGATGGTTTTATAATCGAGACAATCACTGATCTCCGAGAGGGTATTTGGGCCTTACGTGCTTGTAAGGATACTTCGAATCTTCCTACTATTGTATCAATGAGTTTTCATACAGATAAAAATGGAGGGAGAACAATAATGGGGGATTCTGTTAGGGATTGTGCCTTACAACTATCTAAAGAAGGAGCAGATATAATAGGAACCAATTGTGGAGAACTCACACCTTTAGAGATGGCTAATGTGGTTTCTATTTTCAAAAATATGACCTCTTTACCTATAATAGCCGAGCCAAATGCTGGTAAGCCAGAAATAAGAGAAGGAAAGACTTTTTATATGAACCCTGAAAATTTTGCTATTTCTACCCTTGAATGTTATAAAAGAGGAGCAACACTTATTGGAGGCTGTTGCGGAACAACTCCAGAACACATAAAGATTTTATCAAGCTTGATTTTAAAAGAAAGCCAATCTTGAAATTTTATAGAACAACAAATAACTTTAAAGGAGGTAATATGGATTATAATCTTACCGAAGAACAACAAATGATAAAGGAAGTCGCAAGAGCCATCGCAGAAGAGAAAATAAAGCCCTTAAGAGAGAAGATGGATAGAGAAAGTAAACTCGCTCCAGAAATTAAGGAAGAATTAGGTAGATCTGATCTTTTAAGAGTTTTTATCCCTGAGGAATATGAAGGCCTAGGGATGGGAATGTTTGGGATGTGTCTTGCTATAGAAGAAATTTCTATTGTGGATGGAGGAGTAGCAACAGCTTATGCCGCGAACGGCCTTGGAGCAATACCAATAATCCTTTTCGGAAGCGAAGACCAGAAAAAGAAATATCTACCATTAATAGGAAGAGGAGAAAAATGGGCTGCCTTTGCCTTAACTGAGCCAGAGGCTGGTTCTGATGCAGGGAATGTAAAACTTAAAGCAAAAGATGACGGGAATTATTATATTTTGAATGGGAATAAAATATTTATTTCTAACGCAGGAGAAGCTGATATATATTGTGTTATTGTCTCTACAGATCCAGAGAGAGGTATAAGAGGACTATCTGCAATAATTGTAGAGAAAGGTTACGAAGGATTTTCTTTCGGTAAAGAAGAGGACAAACTAGGGATAAGAGCGGCTGCCACAAGGGAGCTTGTCTTTACAAATTGTAAAGTCCCCAAAGAAAATTTAATAGGAAGAGAAGGTGCTGGTTTTATGGTAGCTATGAAAACATTTGATAATTCTCGAGTGGGTGTAGCAGCTCAGGCGGTTGGGATAGCAGAAGGTGCCTTAAGAGAAGCTGTTTCTTATGCAAATACAAGAAAACAATTTGGGAAAAAGATTGGTGAATTTCAGGCTATTCAGATTAAACTTGCGGAAATGGCAACAAAAGTAGAAGCAGCAAGAGCTTTGACTTACCAGGTTGCAAGGTATATAGATGGAGGAGGAAAGAGAATTTCTAAAGAATCTTCAATGGCAAAGCTATTTGCTTCTGATGTAGCAATGGAAGTGACGATTGAAGCAATACAAGTCTTTGGGGGTTATGGGTATATGAAAGACTATCCTGTAGAGAAAATGATGAGAGATGCAAAAATTACTCAAATTTACGAAGGAACTAACGAAATACAAAAACTTGTTATAGCGAGCGAACTTTTAAAAGAAGAGATAAAGAAAAAATAACCCCTTGACATTACTTTATTTTTTGTTTATATACTTACTTATAAGTAAATGTAATTAAATATCTTAACAAAATTACAAAGGAGGATTTTATGACAAAAACGAGAGCAGATATTGTCCTTAATATTTCAAAAGGGACTGGAATTCCAGTAAAAGAAGTAAGAACAGTAATAGAAGCTTTCCTCGAAGAAATTAAAGAAGTTTATTATACTAATAGCAGAATTGAATTCAGAGGATTCGGTGTTTTTGAAAACAAATTTCGTAAAAGTAGAATAGGGAGAAATCCAAAAACGAATGTAGAAGTGAAAATCCCTGGGAGGTGGTTACCTTCCTTTAAGCCTTCTAAAGTGTTAAAAAGAGAGGTAGAAAATAAAGATTTTTCCAAAAATTTACACCCGTAGCTCAATGGATAGAGCGTCCCGCTCCGGCCGGGAAGGTTGAAGGTTCGAGTCCTTTCGGGTGTATTTTTGAAAGGATAAATGGCTGCAAAAATTGAAAAATATTTAAATGAGGTTGTAAAGCTTGGAGGTTCAGATCTTCACCTTAAAGTAGACGAACCTCCTGTTGTAAGAATTCAAGGAGAGTTAAAAAGATTAGAAAATTACAAACCTTTTTCCTTAGAAGAAATTAAAGAACTAATTTTTGAAATAATGACCGAAGAACAAATAGAGAGGTTCAAAAAAGAATGGGAGCTTGATATTTCTTATGAACTTCCAGGAATTTCTAGATTTAGAATGAACGTTTTTCTCCAAAGAGGGAAAATAGGTGTAGCAGTTAGGGTTATCCCCTTAAAAGTCAAGACAATAGATGAATGGAAAATGCCAGAGATTCTCAAAGAGATTGCTCTTTCTACCCATGGCTTTGTTCTTGTAACAGGACCAACAGGTGCAGGGAAATCCACCACCCTTGCAGCTATGATTGAAGAGATAAACCTCACACAGAAAAAGCACATTGTAACAATAGAGGATCCAATTGAATACGTTTTTGAAGACAAGAAAAGCGTAATTGAGCAAAGAGCAATAGGAGTAGATACGAACTCTTTTGAAGAAGCTTTAAAAAGAGTTATGCGTCAGACCCCAGACGTGATAATGGTAGGGGAGATGAGAGATAGAGAAACAATAGAAAGAGCTCTTAATGCGGCAGAGATGGGAGCTCTTGTTTTTGCAACACTTCACACCCCAGATGCCCCACAAACTGTGGATAGAATAGTAGATGTTTTTGAGCCAGAACATCAACATCAAATTAGAGTTCAATTTGCTTCAACAATTAGAGCTGTAATCTCTCAAACATTACTAAGAAGAAAAGATGGCAAAGGGATGATTGCAGCTTTCGAAATACTTATAGGCACAAAAGGAGTGGCGAATGCAATTAGGGAAGGTAAGGTGGAGCAAATTTATAACATAATAAAAGCAGGTGGACAATTTGGAATGAAGTTACTTGATGATTATCTAAAGGATCTATATCTTAGAGGTCTTGTGGATTACGAAGAAGCTCTTTCAAAAGCCTCTAATCCAAATTTATTTGAAGCTTCTTTGGCGAGGGGTTAAATGGCTATTAATATTGGAGAACTTCTAAATAGGATGAAAAAGGAGGGGATTTCAGATCTTATTCTTAAAGTTAATTCTCATCCAATTATAAAGAAAAATAGAGACCTCATTAGATGGGAAAATTACCCTATTGTTACTCAAGAGGATATAGGTAATGTAGCAAAGAATATTATGTCATCGAAACAATTAGAGCGATTTGAGAAAGAAAAGGAAATGGATCTTGCAGTAAATGTCCCAGGGCTTTCCAGGTTTAGAGTAAATGTTTTTATGCAAAAAGGAGCGATGGGGATCGTTTTTAGACTTATCCCAAAAGATATTCCGGATATTGATAGCCTAAATCTTCCAAAGATCTTAAAAGAATTCGCGGGAAGACCAAGAGGGCTTCTCTTGATTACAGGACCTTCTGGAAGTGGAAAATCAACAACTATTGCCTCTATAGTTGAACATATAAATAAAAATAAAGGGGTTCATATAATAACAATAGAAGACCCAATAGAATTCTTATATGAAGATAAAAAATCAATTATTGACCAAAGAGCGGTAGGAAATGATACCCATTCTTTCGCTACAGCTGTGAAATTTGCTCTCCGTCAGGATCCGGATGTAATCGTTGTTGGGGAAATGAGAGATAGAGAATCTATTCAGATGACTATTACAGCAGCGGAAACAGGTCATTTAGTCCTTTCTACTCTACACACAAGAGGTGCTATTCAAACAATTGACAGAATCATTAACATTTTCCCTCCTCATCAAAGACGTCAAATTCGACTTCAACTTTCTGCAAATTTACTTGGAATAATTTCTCAAGACCTGGTAAAGAATAGAAAAAATGGAGGATTAATCTTAGTCACAGAAACACTTGTCTCTATAGCTGCGGTTAGAAAACTTATTAGGGAAGGGAAAACACATCAATTATATTCAATTATGCAGACCAGAACAAAAGAAGGTATGAAAACAATGAACCACTCTCTTATTGAATTAATTCAACAAGGAATTATAACTCATAAAGATGCATTGAATGTTTCTACTAACCCAGAGGAGTTAAACGAGTTACTGCAAAGCAAGAAATAAGAGAAACCCATTGGAAAAATATTTTGGAATTTTTAAGAACATCTTAAAAATTAATAAGGTCTTTATCTTTTTATTTCTTCTACTTTATGGCTGTTTTGGAGAACTGCGGCAAGGCGAATTTATTAAAGTTTTAAAGATAAATTTTAAAGGGAATCACTTTGTAAAAGGTAATAAATTAAAAAATTTGTTACCCATAAAGGAGGGAGACCAATATGTTGAGCAATTTATAAAGGAAACTCCCCAAAGGTTAATAAGCTATTACAGGAGTAGGGGATTTTTTAGTATGAGAATTTTAAAAATGGAAGGAGAATTCGATTCAAAGAAAAATGGTTTCATTATAACATATCATATTTTTGAAGGAACAAGGAGTAAAATTGATAGTGTGGAAATCGTAGGAAATAAGATATTCTCGGAAAAATATATAATAGGAAAGTTGTCAATAAAAAAAGGAAGTTATTACGATGAAGGTATTATAGATGCTGGAAGATATGCTTTATCAACGAGTTATGCAGAAAAAGGGTTTGTGGATGCAAGCATAAAGATAGAAAGGTATTTTTTAGATGAAGGAGAAAAAAGAGTTTATCTTAAAGTAATTATAGAGGAAGGAGAGAAAATATATGTGAGAAATATTAAGATTAAAGGTTTAGAAAGCGTGAGATACAAAGTTGCGAGGAGAGAACTAAGGATAAAAGAAGAAGAACTCTATAGGCCTTCTTTAGTTTATCTTTCACAAAGTAACCTTTACAAAACCGAACTTTTTTCTCATATAAGAGTGATCGAAGAGAAAGTTAAAAAGGACTCAGTAGATATAACTTTTATTTTAAAAGAGGAAAAATCAAGATTTTTCCAGATAGGTATGGGTTACGAATCTCCCCGTAAGACTTTATTTAATTTCAAATGGGGGGATCTGGATCTTTTTGGAAATCTTCAGAGGTTAATAACCGATTTTTATTTCAAAGGGGTTCCTCAAAAAGAAGAAAATAAATTTTTAACATTTAAAGAATGGGAACAGGAATATAGATTAAGTTATAGAGAATCCTATCTTTTCGGAAGCGGTTTTAACCTGATAATCTCCCCTTCCTTATTGAGGCGAGAATTTGAATCAGCTTTTTCTTTTGAGTTTGTGCTTGAAAGAGAATTTTTACCTTTCTCAATCCTCTCTTTTCCATATGAATATAAAAGAGCAACGATAACAGAAGATACAATAAGTATAACAAATAGAATTTCTGGTAGGTTTTTGTTTGATAAAAGAAGAAACATCTTAAATCCAAATAAAGGTTTAAGATTACTTATTCAATATGACTACGCAGGACGTATTTTCGGAGGAGACAACCATTTCGACCGTTTAACATTTGACTTTGCTTCCTTTTATCCTCTTCCCTTCAGATTAGTCCTCGCTCAACGTTCAAGAGTTATTGTTACATTCCCTAAAGAAGATCCTTTAGAAATAAGCCCTGATATCCGTCTTGAAATGGGAGGGTATGGTTCATTAAGAGGTTTTGATGAAGCCTCTATTGGTTTTCCTGATCCAAGACCTAATAGAAAGAGTGGCTTAGATGAATTATTATTTAATATAGAGCTTAGAATAAATGTTTACAAGAACTTATATACAATAATTTTCTCTGATTTTGGCTCTCTTTGGATGGAACCGAAGGAAATATCCCTAAATGATTTTAATGTAGGTTTTGGATTTGGAATTGGTTATGGTTCTCCTATTGGAGTAATACGCCTTGATTATGCAAGAGCTTCAAAGGAAATTTCTAAAGACTATAGAGGTAAAATATATCTAAATTTTGGGCATCCTTTTTAAAAGAGCTAAATTAAAATTTTATCTCCATAATTACCGCATCTTCTTTTTCTCCATAATAGCCTTTTTTTATTCCCTTAAAAGTGAACCCTAACTTTTTATAGAATTCAAAGGCCGCTTTATTTTGGATTCTATGTTCAAGATAACACGAATTTATTTCAGGATTTTTAGAAAGTTCATCTAACAAATATGTTAAAAGTTTTGTTCCAAAACCTTTTCTCCAATGCTTCTTTTCAATTGCAAAATTTTCTAAATGAAACTTATTTTTTTCTTTACTCCCAAACAAATAACCTACAATCTCTCCGGAGAACTCTCCAACCAACTTTATACAAAAATCCGAATAAAAACGAGTATAAAAAACTTCATAAGGCCAAGGATCTTTGAAAACGCTTCTCTCGATTTCTAAAATTTTCTCAAGATCTTCTTCTTTCATTTCTCTAATCTTGATTTCTGCTATAGAACGTTTTTTGATAGCTCCAGGCTCTGAAATGTACAAAGGGGTAAGAGGATTCTCCACAAATTCTGCATTTCTATTGTATAAAGAAAATAAATTACAAGCTATAGAAAAAGAACATAGATAAATTCTAAAACCATTCTTTTCTAATATAGCCTTATTTTCTTCGGCTCCCTTACCAAATATTATAGGAGAAGAAATAGAATTAGATTTAAGATAAATTATTAGATCCTCTACTCTGATAATTTTGTCTTTAAATATCTCTTCTATTTTCCCTCCTTTTTTCTTAAAATATGCAGCATAAACCACTTCACTTCTTAGAGGAATAAGAGGGAAAAGATCCCCTTCCGGAATCCCTTCTATCATTGCATAGAAGGTAGAATATCCTAGAATTGGTGTATTTTTAGGTAATGCAATCCCTTGAGCAATAACAAGTCCCACTCGCAGGCTTGTAAAAGATCCAGGTCCATAAGTTATCAATACCTTCTCAATATCTTCACTTTTTATATTCAAATCCTTCAGCTTAAATGGAATATCTTCTACTATCTCAATAGGATAAAAAACATTAGGAGAAGTGGCAATCCCCCCTTCTTTACTACTACAATCAATCCCTATAATCATCTATTATTATCTCCCTTTTATTTTGTGAAAGGATTTTAAATTTAACTTCTATTCTTTTTGGGGGTAGAATTTCCTTTACCTTTTCCGCCCACTCTATAGCTGTAATTCCTTCACTTAAAACTTCTTCAAGAGGGAAAAATTCTTCCTCTCTTTCTATTCTATAAAGATCAATGTGATTTAATTTCATTCTCCCATAATAGGAACACATTAAGACAAAAGTTGGGCTTCTTATTTCTTCTTTTATCCCAAGTCCTTTTGCTAACCCTTTAACGAAAACCGTTTTACCTGAACCCAATTCTCCGAAAAGAGCAACACAAGTAGGCTTAAAAATATCCCTTACCAAATTTTCCGCTAATAGCATTGTTTCAAGAGCAGAGCTTGTTATAGGCAACGACTCCTCCTTTCAAAGTTAAATTGGGCTCATATTTTGCTCCAAAAAAAGAAGAAAATTTATTCCCATCCCCACCTGTAAATATAAGATTTTTATTTTTATAATCCAGTCTTAGTAAAATTTCCTTCATCCCTCCAACAAAACATCCATAAGCGCCAAATTTTATACAATCCTCTGTTGTTTTTCCAATACTACTAACAAATTGAGGAGATATAGAGGGAAGCAAAGCTCCTGCAGTATAGATGGCTTCAAAATATAAAGAAAGTCCAGGTAAGATAGCACCTCCCTCAAACTTAACCAAAAATTTAGAATCATCTGGGTCGCTAAAGAGATCGATCGTTATTGCACTTCCACAATCAACAACAATCACAGGTAATCCACTCACTTCCATAGCTCCAATACCATTGGCAAGCCTATCTTCTCCAGGTTTTGAGCTATAACTCAATTGGATAAGATGAGAAGGAAAAGAAATCAATTCAACTTCAAGAACTTCTTCAATCAACTTCTTTTTTGAAGGAACAACAGAAATACATAGAATATCTTTCACTTTTTTAAAGAAATTTTTAACTTCAAGAGGACTCAGAGTCCTTTTAACTTTTATAAGTTCAAAACTCTTAAATAGTCCACAGTGAAAGAAGGTATTCCCAATATCTATTATTCCAATCATTCTTCTTTTATAAACCTTTTTCCCGGCAATTCTCTTACAAGCCCTTTTATTTCAAGGGAAGCCAGCGTAGCTATAACAACTTGAGGGGTATATCCAACTTCTTTTACTAATAAATCAATACTCTTGGGCATTGTATTTAAAACCTCGAACAGTTTTTGCTCCTTTTCATCTAAAGCGGGGATCCTTTTTTCTTCTTTTTCTTTAACCGAAAGTTTTGTATTATTTAATAAATCTTCGTAACTTGTTAGAGGAAAAGCTCCATTTTTTAGGAGTTCATTTGTTCCCATTGAACTTTTTCTATTTATATCTCCAGGGACAGCATAAACATCCTTTCCATATTCAAGAGCCCATCTCACTGTAGAGAAAACACCACTTTGGAGAGAAGCTTCAACCACAATTACTGCTTTAGAGAGTGCACTTATAATTCTATTTCTTGAAGGAAAGTGATAAGGAAGCGCTGGAGAATTCGGTGGTAGTTCTGTAAGTAATGCTCCATTTTCTACAATCTTTTTTGCAAGATTTCTATTTGAAGGGGGATAAACAAAGTCTATTCCTGTTCCCATAACAGCAATAGTCCTCCCTCCACTCAGAAGAGCCCCTAAGTGTGCTTGAGTATCAATTCCACTTGCTAAACCACTTATTATAGTAATTCCACGTTCAGAAAGCTCTTTAGCAAGATTCCTTGCTACTGTTCTTCCATAATCGGTGGCCTTTCTCGTCCCTATTATAGCTATTGCATTAGAGTCATCCGAGAAAAGATTTCCCTTACAATATAAAATAGGAGGTGCATCCTCTATCTCTTTTAAAGGCTCGGGGTATTCCTTAGAAAGAACCGTAATTATTTTCACCTTGTGATCCTGAAGAGCACGAATTTGATTTTTTATATTCACCTTTCTTTCCGAGAGAAGAACTTGCTCTTTTGTTAAGATTTTATTTGCAATTAATTTATTAAAAAACTCTTTCTCCTCAAGAAGATCTTTATTCTCTATAATTATTTCTTTTAACTTAGAAGCCTTTAATTTTAAATTTGATAATTTTAAAAGATTAAATTCTATCATATAAAAATTATAGTGACATTAGAAAAATTTTGCAATCTACTCTTTTCCAAATATGAATTTTCTTAATTTATCCATACCCTTTTCTGTTTCTGTTGACAAAGGAAATATTGGATAAGAGGAAATAAAAGAAGGAATTTGGTCTGTTTTATCAATCTTCGAAAGAACAATAGCAATTTTTTTGTCTCTATTTTCCTTCAAGAAATCTTCTGCCATAACTTCTATTTCTTTAAAATTTTTAAGCTCCGAAGAATCAAAAACAATAAGAAGGATTTCTGCTCTTTTCGTTAGAATTTTTATTTCCTCAAAAGTTTCAGGCACAAAAGGAGGAGTGTCCAGGAATGTATATCTTTCAAAATTATGAATGTGAGTCCATAAATGTGGTTTTTTTGTAGAAAAAGGGTATGGGGCAACATCGATCTTTTTCCCGGTTAGAGTGGCTATTAAAGAAGATTTTCCTACATTTGGAGGTCCTATTACAGCGACTTTCACCTTTGGACTGAAAATAAGTAAAATTTTTTTCGTTTCCCCAGGCTCTCCAGGAGTGGCAATTTTTGGTATATGATTAGTAGAAGTAGCGAAGCTCGCATTACCTTTCCCACCTTTTCCTCCTTTAGCGATTTTAACTTTTTGCTTTGGTTCTACTAAATCGGCAATCAGACTCTTCTCGTCTCCTTCATAAATAGCTGTTCCCACTGGAACCTTTATTATCAAGTCATTTCCATTTCTTCCATGTCTTTTTTCTTTTCCCCCAATTTCTCCGTCTTCTGCTTTTAGAGATGCAAAACAACTCAAGTGCTCCAAAGAATAAAAATTTTCCGAAGCTTCAATATAAACCCCACCTCCATTTCCTCCATCTCCACCATCAGGGCCTCCCTTTGGTTTTTTAGGGAAATGCCTAAAACTTACAAGGCCATCACCCCCCTTCCCTCCCCTTACCTCTATTAAGACTTTATATGAACCTACTCCCACTACTTCTCTTTTCTTTCTCTAAGACGTTCTTTTAGCTTTCTCTCTATTTCTCTTGGCACAAAATCCGAAATATCTCCATTAAATAGAGCTATTTCTTTCAAAATACTCGAAGATAAAAAAATATAATTTTCGCCAGGGAAGAAATATAAAATTTCTACATCCTTAAAAAACCTTCTATTCATCATTCCCATCTGGAACTCATACTCAAAATCAGAAATAGCTCTGATTCCCCTTATAATTGCGTCGATCTTCCTTGTTTTAAGGTACTCTACCAAAAGCCCCTTCCAGATCTGAACCTCCACATTTTTTATTTCTCTTAGCGCAATTTCGCATAAATTTTTTCTCTCTTCTAAAGAAAAAAGAGTTCTCTTCCCATAGTGGTCAGAAACAAGTAAGATTAGATGATCGAAAATCTTAAGAGCTCTTTTGACAATGTCTATATGTCCATTTGTTATTGGATCAAAAGTCCCAGGGTATAATGCTATCCTCATCTCTTTAAGAATGTAAGGGAGGTGTCCCCATAAGTTTTCGTTTTAACAATTTCAAAACCGTTATAAGAAAACTTTGTTCCTTTGCGAGTTTCAATAATTATTACCGTTTCTTTTTTTAAAACTCTCTTGATTTTACCTAAAGTTTTACTTATTAATTCTGAATCATATGGAGGATCTATAAAAATGAAATCAAATGTCTCATCAATTTTATCTAACGCAGGAAAAACAGACTCATTTATTACAATTGCCTCAAAACCTGTCTTTTTTAAATTTCTTTTTATATAATCTGTGGCTTTCTTCGATCTTTCTATAAACACTGTTTTAACCGCTCCTCTTGATAAAGCCTCAATGCCTACTGCTCCTGAACCCGCAAATAAATCAAGAAAACTTTTCCCTCTCACATCTATAATTGAAAAAATAGCTTCTCTCACTTTCCCAATTGTTGGTCTTACATTTGGAGGAGAAAAAATTTTATGCCCTTTTGCAATTCCTCCTATTATATTCATTTTTTATAATTAGGAGAAGAGAAAGAATAGTTATAAGTTTCATGAGACTCGTATTCGCCCTTAAGGATTCCCACAACATCTTCTACAAAAACTATTTCTTCATTTGTGGGAATAACAAGAACTTTTATTGGAGAATCATCAGTAGAAATAAAAGCTTCTCTTTCTCCTTTCTCTTCCTTGTTTTTTTCTATGTCAAGTTTTATTCCAATATGCTCCATATTTAGGCAAACAGCTTCTCTTAATAGAGTAGCTTTTTCTCCTGCTCCTGCTGTAAAGACAATAGCATCTACTCTTCCAAGAATTGCAATATATCCTCCTATAAATTTCTTAAGTGTATGAACTTCTTTGTTGAATGCAAGCTCAGCTCTTTTATCTCCTTTAGACATTTCTCTAAGAATATCCCTTCTATCACTCCATTTACCAGAAATTCCAAGAAGCCCACTTCTATGGTTTAGATCATCAATAACTTCCGAGACTGTTTTATTCTCTTTCTCGCATATGAACTGGATGATTGCAGGATCTATACTCCCAGACCTTGTTCCCATAACGAGTCCTTCAAGAGGCGTTAAACCCATAGAGTGATCATAAGACCTCCCATTTTTTATCGCAGTTAGACTTACTCCATTACCTATATGACAGGTCACCAAATTAGTCTCTCTTATGTCTTTTTCAAGGAGAACAGCCGCTCTCCTTGAAACATAAAGATGGGAAGTCCCATGAAATCCATACTTCCTGACTCCATATTTCTCATACCACTCATAAGGAACAGGATAAATATATGAGACCTCTGGCATACTTGAATGGAAAGCCGTATCTAAAACGGCAATATGGGGAACATTCCCTAAAAGTTCCATAGCAGCTTCAATTCCTGTTACATGGGGGGGAAGATGCAAGGGACCAAGTTCATAAATACTTTTGAAAAAAGCTATAGCTTCTTTATCAATTTTTATTGAATGCTTTATCTTTTCCCCTCCATGAAGAACTCTATGCCCTACAGCGTTTATTTCGTTAAGGTTTTTAATAACTCCTACTTCCGGATCAACAAGAAGACTAAAAACAAGGTTTAGAGCATCTTTATGAGTTGGGCAATCTTTCTCAATCCTTACCTCTTCTCTTCCCTCTGCCTTATGTCTTATAAAAGACCCTTTTAATGTTACTCTTTCTACAATTCCCTTAGCAAGTTCTTTTTGTGTATCCCAGTTATATACCATATATTTTACTGAAGAACTTCCACAATTGATAGTAAGTATGATCATCTTTCCTCCTTAATAAAGAAGCTCTAAATCCCTAGAGGAGTTTTAAAAAAGAAGTCAATCTCTCTTTTAGCAGACTGAGGGGAGTCAGAAGCATGGACGCTATTCTGCGGAACCCCAAGACCATAATCTCCACGAATTGTATTTTTCTTTGCCAATTTTGGATCCGTTTCTCCAATTAATTCTCTAAGTCTACTTATTCCATTTTTTCCTTTTAATCTTAAAGCAATTATTTTATTATCCCCCATATAATTAATTAACCTTTCATAAAAATATTCTCCTTTATGCTGAATATAAAACTCTTCAGCATCTTTTCTTGGAAGATAAACCATCTTCATATCTAAAATCTCAAACCCTTCCTCTTCTACTCTTGTAATTATCTTTCCAACAAGCTTCCTTTGAATCGCATCAGGCTTTATTAGTAACAAAGTCTCTTCCATAAATTTAAAATATTCCCTAAAAATTAAAAGTCAAGGTGATAGCCTCTTTTAAAAAGAACTTCTTTCAATTTAAAATATAAACATAATTATAATAGGACACAACATCAAAATTTTAACTGGTTCCCGGATGATATCCTTTGTTGGTTACCATCCTCTTTATGAGTTCCTTCAATAAAGATTAAAATAAGTCTCCTATGTAAATGCTTTAAGATTGGAAAGTTTTAATTTGGTTCTTTATCTTTTTTAAATCCCTTTTTGTTGCTCCTTTCTTTATTTTTTAATAATTGGTCTACTCTTTTTTATAATTCTTATATTCCTCTAAATCAGCTTTGTTTCCTTAATAAAACAACTGAATCTTCTACATCCTTTTTCTCTTCTTGTGAATCACTAAAAGCTTTTCTTGGGCCTTTTAAACCCTCTAACCCCTTCTTCTTTAAAACATAAATCAAGATATAAAAATCCACTCCTTAATTGAAGAATCTTTCACTTATTTATTATCTCCCTTATCCTGGAAACTTCCTCGATATCTTTTTATTTCAATACCCTTAATACCTTCTGTTTATAAATAAATGTCACATTTTAGGGGTAGAATGTGTCATTTATTTATAAAATTGAATTGAAAAAGGTCGCTTCTTTGTAAGAAAGAGGTAACCTCAAAAACATGTTCTCTTAATAAGATGAAAAATATTAAAAGAGACAAGATAATATCAATAGCTGGCTTAAAAGAGAAATAGGAGGCAATCAAGTGAGCATTCTTTTAGGGGTGAGTTTATCCACATGCTTTAAGATTAGACTTAGAGGTTTCAAAGAAAAGAGGTGGAAGGAAGGGTTCCGGACCGCCTTAGAGAGGAACGGATTTGTTCAAGGGAAAATATGAGAATAGATTTAATGTTGTCCATTTCAAAGAGAAATTAGAATTAGAAGACATACATTTTTTATTATAGTTTGCTCAGGAATATTTTAATAGAGAAAGGAGTTCATAAACCTAAAAAGAGAAAAGGAGATGATGGTTATAAGAGAAGAGAACGGATGCCAAGAGAAGGAATGCTCCTTCTGATAGATTCTTCCTTACATTGATTGTTAGAACACATTCTAAAAGAGTGGTATCTCATAACAATAATAGATTATGCCACAAATTAACTATTGTTTACAAAGTTTTTTCTAAAGATACAGCTTTTAACAATATGGAAGGGATAAAGAAAGTTATTGAAAATAAATTGTTTTTTATGCCTTTAGATGTTAATAAGGCAGAGGATTACATTATGAAGTCAGCATTAAAGAGGAGAAAAATCATATAGAGGATAGGCTTATAAATGAGATGTGGTAAGACATATGGTTTACACTTTGATAATTGAATGAAGCCTCTTCTATACTGCTTCCCATAGGGAGTGGACACTGGAAGTGTGTAGAGATATAATAAAAATTATAAAGAAGGGGGCAGAGAATGAAAAGAAGGAATTAGTCAGTTGATGAGAAATTAGCGATAGTTCTTGAGGGTTTGAGGGAAATGCGAACAGTTTCTGAGATATCTGGGGAGCATGGAATCAGTCAGATGAGGTAGAGAAACTTCAAAAGATAATTGGCAAGC
>JBDRZZ010000025.1 GCA_039804165.1 candidate division WOR-3 bacterium | reverse complement strand
AACTCCAGACCATTATCATATTGAAATCTGACTTTATTTAGATGAACCCCATTTCCCTTTAAAAACTCACATGAAAGCCTGGCAAATATGCACGAATGAGCAATACTGATGTTCTCGGAATAGGCGGTAAAACCACTTGATACACACCTCCCACTATACTGATATTCTACCTGTTCGAAAGCATTAAAAGCCATCCTTTTCCTTCTCTCTTTTCTCTAGGTAATTCCTCTCGCATGTAAAATCCTTCTGGCGGTTTCATGGGAAACAGGAACTTAGAAATCTCTAACCAATACCTTTATTGACATTTTACCCTTCTCTTTGCGCTTTTCTAATACAAGATCCTCTATGTGTTTAGGTGTCTTATTTATAGACTCCCTGATGAGCTCTGGAACGATTATATAAGCCTTCTATGCCATATTTATCAAATTTTAAGCCATTTGTAAACGGTAGGTCTTCCTGGGTTAAAAATACGGGCTACATCTCTATAGACTCTTCTTTCGCATTTTTTACCATCTCAAAACGGATTTTTACCTTATCAAAGGGTTGCATATTTTTATAACCTCGTCCTATTGATAATAGAACGTGTTTCCTCCTTTTTTGTTTGTCTTTAAAAGGAGGAGATTTATTTTAACAATCATTGCAACTCCTTAATTCTTCTAACCAAGAATTTTTAGGTTTATATTTAAATCTACCCTCTTTATCCCCAGAACCTCCACAAAGTGTCCACCTGCTTTGGATTTAACAGTAAAAAGAGAAAAACTCTTGACATATCCTATGTAAAGGGTATATTTTTAAGAAATGAAAACTTATAATGAAATAGAGTTTTTGAATTGGGTAGGCCGTTTATTAGGGAATCTTTCCCTTTTCTCTAAGCAAGAAGGGATTATAAGAGAAATCCTAAAGTCGGTGCCTGAGATTTCAGGGGCTGATTATTCTTCTTTTTTAATCCTTAAAGAAAATCCAGAAAAAATTGCTTATGATTATTATCCTGAGAAGAAAGAATTTTCTACTCATAGAAGCACAGCAAATTTAGCTATAGGAATAGAAGGAGAAGTGATAAGAAAGAGAAATATTATAGTTACGAGAAACTCTTATGAATTTTCTAATAGGAAAAGTGGAATTATGGATAGGATAAAACTATTAATAGCTGCTCCTATAGGACTTAGGGGAGAGGTAGAAGGTATTTTATATTTGTATTATTTTGAAGATGTTTCTGATAAAGTGGAAGAGATAAAAGAGTTAATAAGAAATATTGCTCCTATACTTGCTTATGCTCTTGCCAATTCCAGACTTTACCAAAAACTTAACGAGGTTATGAGAGAACTCCGAATTTCTTGTGATTTAAGTAACATAATTAATGCTAGTTTGGATATTGATCAATTAATCGAAGAAATTATTAAGCAGTTAACAATGCATTTTGGTTATGAAATTATAGCGGTTTATCTTGTGGAAGAGGATGGGAAGTATGCTACACTTAAGTGGGGAGTAAATTCTATAAAAGAACATATAGGGACAAAAATGAGAATTGATGAAGGAGGTATTATTGGAAGGGTTATAGAAACAGGTCAACCTTATTATGCTGCTGATGTTTCTATGGTTCCTTTACATGGGCCAAAAGGATTTAAGAAAAGATCTGAATTTTCAATACCTCTTAAAATTAGAGATAAGGTGATAGGTGTTCTTGATATTGAAAGTCTTCAAAGAGAAGCCTTTCCTAAATCAGCAAGAAATTTATTAGTAGCTCTTGGAGCTCAAATTGCAATTGCTATAGAGCGCTCTAAGCTTTTTGAAGAAACAAAGAGACTTTCCATAGAGGATCCTTTAACAGGAGCGGTTAACAGAAGGATTTTAGAGGAAAAGATAATGGAAGAGATTGCTCTTGCAGAAAAAAGAGGGGAGGAATTTACGATTTTGTTTCTTGATTTTGATAATTTTAAAGAATTTAACGATAGGTATGGTCATCAGAGAGGGGATGAGGGTTTAAAAATTTTCTCTAATATTATGAAAAGTTGTTTATCTTCTAATGATTTACTTGGAAGATACGGTGGTGATGAATTTATTGCTCTTTTAAGAAAAACGAATATTAATAAGGCTGTAAAAATAGCTAATCAAATGCTTGAGAAAGTAAGAGAAAACGAGTTTCTTAAAGGATTAACTGTTTCTATTGGTGTGGGGGTCTATCCTTATGACGGGAAAACATTTATTGAACTCGTCCGTTATGCAGATAATGCTTGTTATATTGCTAAAGAAAAAGGTGGAGATAGAATCGAGTTTTCTTCTATAGGCAAATAAGAAATGCATGAAGAAGAAAAGAAATTTTCTAATATAATTAAATTTATTTTTGTAGAAAATCGAAGATTTTTCATTCTAAATCTTATTTTTTTTATATTTGGAGCTATAATTGGAATTAATATTGTGATAATTAACGATTTACCAAATGTAGAGTCTTTAGCAAATTATGAGCCAAAACTTTCTACAGAAATATATGATATAAATGATAAATTAATCTTGGAAATTTTTGAAGAGAGAAGAATTCCTATATTTCTTGATTCAATTCCAAAGTATATTCCCCAAGCGATTGTTTCTCTTGAAGATAAAAGATTTTATCGCCACTGGGGAATAGATTGTAGGAGACTTTTAAAAGTTGCATTGGTAAATTTAGGGAGAAAAGTGGTTGGAAAAGAGTGGGGGCAAGGTGGGAGCACGATTACCCAACAACTTTCAAGGAATATATTTCTAACTTTGAGAAAAACACTTCTTAGAAAAATAGAGGAAATTTATCTTTCCATTTTGATTGAAAGAAGATATACAAAAAAAGAGATACTTGAGATGTATCTAAACGAAATATATTGGGGATATGGAAATTATGGAATAGGAGCTGCTTCCCGTTATTATTTTGGAAAACTCCCTGAGGATCTTTCAATATCTGAAGCTGCAGCTCTTGTGGGTCTTATTCGTTCTCCTGGATATTATTCTCCCTATAATAACTATGAGCGCTTTATTCAAAGACGAAACTTAGTGTTGAAGGAAATGTTTGAAGAAAAAAACATTACAGAAGAACAATATAAGAGAGCTTTAGAAGAATCTCTTTCCGTTGTGGATCATTCAAGGGAAAAACCAATAGGTCCATATTTCATAAATGAGGTAAAAAGACAAATGGAAGAACTTTTTGGTAAGGCATATATCTCTTGGGGAGGTTATAAGGTTTATACTACTATGAATAAAGAAATGCAGGCGCTTGCTGATAGTATTTTAGAAATTGGTCTTGAAAAAATTGAAGAAGTTTGGCGGATTACCCCAAAGAAAAATTCTATTCCTGATTCTCTTATTAATCCAGGAAATATTCCTTACATCCAAGGGGCCCTTGTTGCGATGGATCCAAATACAGGTTATGTTCTTGCTCTTTGCGGAGGACGAGATTTTAAACACAGTTCCTATAACAGAGCTATTCAGGCTAAAAGAGAGGCGGGTTCGGCTTTTAAACCATTCCTATTTACAGCAGCAATTGACAATGGATTTTTGCCTTCTGATTTTGTTTTTGATCTCCCAATTATAAAAGAAATAGCAGGGAAAATTTATGCACCTAAAAATTATGATGAGACTTTTATGGGGAAAATTTCCTTAAGAACAGCCTTGGCAAAGTCCAGGAATGTAGCTTCTTTAAATCTTGTTCAAGAAGTTGGACCTTTTTCGGTGGTGGAATATGCCTATCAAATGGGAATAGAAAGTCCTCTTGAGCCTGTTCTTTCTATAGCTCTTGGCTCCTCAGGTGTTTCCCTTCTTGAAATGGTGAGGGCTTTTTCAACAATTGCAAATCTTGGAGAGAAAGTTAATCCTATATTTATTCGGAAAGTTGTTGATAGGTATGGTAATACAGTGTATGAGAATAGAATTGTTAAGCAAAGAGTTCTTTCTGAAAGCACTGCATATATAATGATTAATATGATGGAAAGTGTTTTAGAAGGAGGGGGGACCGCTTATTCTGCAAGAAAAGAAGGTTTTTTATTGCCTGCAGCTGGGAAAACAGGAACTACTAACGACTTTAGGAACGCTTGGTTTATAGGATTTACTAAAAACCTATGTGTTGGAGTGTGGGTTGGTTTTGATTATCCAAGACCAATAGGAGATAAAGCAAGCGGCGCAGTAGTGGCTCTTCCTATTTGGACTCAATTTATGAAAGATGTTTGTGATTCTACTATGAATTATGAATTTCCTATTCCAGAGGAGATTGAATTTAGATTTGTTTGCACTGAGAGTGGGGAGCTTGCGACTTCAAGATGTCCTAGTGTAAAAAAGGAAGTTTTTAGAAAAGGGGAGGTTCCTACAAACTTATGCAGACTTCATAGTAAGGAGAAAGTCCCTCCTGAGAAGCCAATTGAAATGCTTGATGATTTTAATTTTTAGGAGGAATTTATGAAAAAGGATGTTTTTTATTTTATTTTAATTTTAACTTTACTGGTGGCTTTTAGTTTGTTTTACGAGAGGAAATATACTCCTTTATGTAAGAGTCTTATTGAATACAAGGAAGAAAATAAAATACTTGTTTCTGTGGTTAATGAATTAAAAAAGACCGCCCAAAAGGTAGATACGTTAAGTAAAGAAAGAAAGGTAAGTTATTTAATTCAAGATATTAAGGATATGGTCGAAGGAGTAGAAGTAGATCTTGAAAAAGAAGAAATATCGATTACTTTACCTTGTGAAAAAATGTTTCCTCCTGGTTCTGTAGAGTTGAGTGAAGAAGGAAAAAGGACTCTGGTTAGAATAGCAAATGTCTTAAAAGAAATGGGAAATAGAGAGATAAGAATTGAAGGTCATACTGATGGGTCGAGTATTTCAGGTAGTTTAAAAGAAAAATATCCAACTAATTGGGACCTTTCTGCGAAAAGAGCTGTGAATGTAGTGGTTTTTTTGGTAGATGAAGTAGGGATAGATCCTAGGCGGCTATCAGCTGTCGCATATGGAGAATTTAGGCCAATTGCTTCAAATGAAACTCCAGAAGGAAGAAATAAAAATAGGAGAATTGTTATTGATATTTTACCGAAATAGTTAAAGAAAGGGGGTTTTGATGAAGGTCTTAATTTGTGATCAGTTAGAGAAAGAAGCTGTGGAAGCTCTTAAAAAATTGAATGTTGAGGTCGTTGAGAATACATCAATTGAAAAAGAAGAATTAGCTAAAATTATAGGTGATTTTGATGGAGTTATTGTAAGAAGTAGAACGAAGATTAGGAAAGATTTGATAGATATAGCAAAGGGAAAGCTAAAATTCATTATAAGAGCAGGTGTTGGTCTTGACAATATTGATGCCGAATATGCAAGAGAGAAAGGAATAGAAGTTATTAATACTCCAGAGGCTTCTACAAATGGGGTTGCTGAGTTAGCTGTTGCTCATATGCTTGCTCTTTTACGTCACATTCCTCAGGCAACAGCAAGTATGAGAAGAGGAGAATGGCCAAAGAAACAGTTTATTGGAAATGAGCTTGGTTCCTGCATTGTTGGTATCATTGGTTTAGGAAGAATAGGTAGAAGGACAGCTGAGCTTGTTCTTGGATTTGGAGCAAAGGTTCTTGGATATGATCCTTATGTTAAAAGTGTAGAAGGATTAAATGTTAGGATGGTTGGTTTTGATGAGCTCTTAGAATCTTCTGACATCATCTCTTTACATTTACCACACACAGAAGAAACACACCATTTAATTGGGGAAAGAGAATTCAAGAAAATGAAGAAAACTGCTTATCTGGTAAATTGTGCTCGGGGAGGAATTGTGGATGAAGATGCTCTTTATAATGCCCTTAAAAATGGAGAGATAAGAGGAGCAGCTCTTGATGTTTTTGAAGAAGAACCTCCAAAAGACTTAAAGCTTATGGAATTAGATAATTTTATCTGTACTCCTCATCTTGGAGCACAAGCTGAAGAGTCTTCAAGGAGAGTCGGGACAGAAGTGGTTAAAAAGATAGCTGAGAGATTATAAAAATAAAATTTCTTTCTAAATTGAAGATTGAATCGGGGGAGGTGAGAACCTTCCCCGATTTTTAGTAAGAAATTTTAGTTTAATTGAATGAGAAGGATTTTCTCTTGACAAAAAAAATTTTCTTTTTAAATTTTTTTATGATGAGTTTTTTTGAAGATTCTGAAAAAGCATATTATTTTTCTTCAATCTTCAACATAAAACTTTTTCGCAAAGGAGGTTTCACAGTGAATAAGAAAAATTTACCAAAGAGAGAAGAGGAACTTCTTTCAAAGAGTATGATGTTAGATGCGCTTTTAGAGCATATTCCTGATAGGATTTATTTTAAAGATAAAGAAGGGCGTTTTTTGGCTGTAAGTGCTTCGAAGGCAGAAGGAACAGGCCTTTCCAGAGAGGAATATGTAGGAAAAACAGATTTTGATTTTTATCCAGAGGATGTAGCAAGAGAAATGTTTGAGGAAGAAAAAAGGATAATGAGGAGTGGAAAACCTATTATAGATAAAATTTTCAAAATCACACTCCCTGGAGGAAAAGATGCTTGGGTTTCTGTAACGAAATTACCATTTTATGATTACGAAGGTAATATAATTGGGACTCTTGGTATTACAAAAGACGTTACAAAATTGAAACTTCTTGAGCTTGAAAAAGAGAAAAAAATTGAAGCTCAGAAGGAAGAACTTTTAGAAATCTCAACCCCTGTAATTGATGTTTGGGAAGGGGTTTTAACTGTTCCAATATTGGGTTCTCTTGATAGTGAAAGAGCTTCAAGAATCTCAGAAGCTTTATTGACACAAATTGTTGAGAAGAGGGTTGAAGTAGCTATAATAGATATTTCAGGTATTACAGCTGTTGATAGTGCAGTAGCAGATCATTTAATTAAGACAGCAAAAGCAGTGCAGCTAGTTGGAGCGGAAGCTATTCTTACTGGGATTGGAGTAGAGATTGCCCAGACAATTGCTGATCTTGGAATCGATCTTTCGGGTCTTAAAACTCTTTCTACATTAAGAGAAGGTCTAAAATATGTGGTTTCAAAAAGAGCAAAGAATAAAAGAGGAGGAGAATGGCAAGACTGACAAGGATGCATTTGGGAGATATTCTTGTTGTTCCAATTCAGGAAGAACTTCATGATACAGCTGCAGAGGAAACCGGAGAGGCGATAATTAGAGAGGCTGAAGACTCTAAAATTAAAGGTGTAGCGATAGATATCTCTGCCCTTGATATAGTAGATAGCTTTCTTGGACGATTGCTTCAGAAAATAGCAACGGGCTTAAATGCTATGGGAAAAGAAGTCATAGTTGTTGGGATTCAGCCGGCTGTTGCAATTTCTCTTGTAGAACTTGGTTTATATCTTGAGGAAATAGAAACAGCTTTTGAGCTTGATGCTGCTATTGAAAAACTGAGAAAAAAGATAGATAAAAATTCATTATGAAAGAGGAGATTTTAAGGATTCCAATAGTTAAAGAAATAGATGTTTTAATTGCAAGACGTGAGGTAAAAAATCAGGCTGAAAAAATAGGTTTTAGATGGATTGATCAAACAAGAATAGCAACAGCGGTTTCTGAACTTACAAGGAATATAATAAAACACGCTTATAGGGGAGAGGTAATTGTTTATAAAGATGAAGGGGGAATGGAAATTGTCTTTCAAGATGAAGGTCCTGGAATTCCGGATATTGAAAAAGCAATGGAAAGAGGTTATAGCACTTCCAATTCTTTGGGGATAGGCCTTATTGGAGCTAAACATCTTATGGATGAATTTAAAATTGAAAGTAATGAAAGAGGAACAAAAGTGATAACTTATAAAAGATTAAGATGAAAGAAGATAAGAATTTTCCTTCAATAGAATTTAATATAGAGTGTCCTGAGGATGTCCTTAGAGCTGGTTCTGAGACGGTAAAATTTGTTAAAGGATTTAGTCTTAAAGAAAAAGACATAGAAGAGCTCAAGATTGTAATAAAGGAAATTTCGAAAAATATGATAAAGCATAGTTCTTCTGGCAAGTTGAGTATTTTCCTTGAAGGAGGAGATGAAAAGAGTGTATATATTGTAGCTGAGAATCCTGTAGATTTCCCTGTGGATACAAAAGAAATTTTTGATGATGGATATAGCACCGCAAAAACACTTGGAATAGGATTAGGAGCCGTAAAGAGATTACTCAATGATGTTAAGGTTAAAGTAGAGAATGGGAAATTTATTTTAAGTGGGAGAAAGATTTTTTCGGATAAGAAGAGAAATTCAATAGAGATTAGTGTTTATAGTCGGCCAATGAGTGGTTTTAAAAGTAATGGAGATGCTTATTTTGTGAAGAGATATGGAGATTATGCAGTTGTGGCTGTTCTTGATGGTATTGGGCATGGAACAAAGGCAAATTTGGCGAGTAAATTGGCGATAAAAGTGCTCAAGGATAGATTTAAAGATGACCTTGAAGAAATTGTTTTGGCAATCCATCATAAGCTTCAACACAGTAGAGGTTGTGTTATTGGAATTGTTAGGATGAGTAAGAATGGTGATGTAGAATTCCTTGGGATAGGAAATATTAAAGCGCAGATTTATACCCCCGAAATGTATAGAAGGTTGGTTTCTTTTGATGGGCTTTTAGGAAGTAATATGAGAAGTTTTAAAACAGAAAAAATGAAACTTACTACCCCTTGTCTTATTGTTTTACATTCTGACGGAGTTTCTTCTTTTAATTTTGAAGATAAAAGAGTTATATATAGACCTGTTATGGAAGTTGCAAAAGAAGCTTTTGAGAAGTATAGAAAGAAGACAGATGATGCAACTTTATTAATTGCAAAAATACCATAAAAGGAGGTAAGTAAAATGGGAAAGAAGGGAGAAAGATCTAAGGAGGAGTTACTCAAAGAAATAGAGAAGTTAAGGAAAGAAAACGAAGAACTGAAATTAGACAGGAGTTTATTAAATTCGCTTTTAGAGCATTTGCCTGATAATATTTATTTTAAAGACAAAGAAAGCAGATTTGTGAGAGTAGGTAAGGCTTGTGCCACTTATCTTGGGTTCAAAAGTCCTGAAGAGATGATTGGGAAAACCGATTTTGATATTTTTGATGAAGCGCACGCAAGACCTGCCTTTGAAGATGAACAGGAGATAATAAGAACAGGTAAGCCTATTCGTAAAGAAGAAAAAGAGGTTTATCCAGATGGAAGGGAAAAATGGGTGGAGACTGTCAAGCTTCCCAGGTATGACGAGAAAGGCAACATAATAGGGACTTTTGGAATTTCAAAAGATATAACAGAAAGAAAACTTTGGGAGGCTGAGAGAGAAGCAAAATTGAAGGCCCAAAAGGAAGAACTCTTAGAGCTTTCGACCCCTGTAATTGATGTTTGGGAAGGGGTTTTAACTGTTCCGATATTGGGTTCTCTTGATAGTGAAAGAGCTTCAAGAATCTCAGAAGCTTTATTGACACAAATTGTTGAGAAAAGGGCTGAAGTAGCTATAATAGATATTTCAGGTATTACAGCTGTTGATAGTGCAGTAGCAGATCACTTAATTAGAACAGCAAAAGCAGTGCGACTGGTTGGAGCAGAAGCTATTCTTACTGGGATTGGAGTAGAGATTGCCCAGACAATTGCTGATCTTGGAATCGATCTTTCGGGTCTTAAAACTCTTTCTACATTAAGAGAAGGTCTAAAATATGTGATTTCTAAGAAAAAACAGGAGGTTTGAGATTTATTAGGAGAGTAAAATGAATAAAGAAAACAAAGATTATGAAAATAAAGACGCTGAAATTATAGAAGGAGCTCGTGATGATATTAAAGTAATGAATGTTCTTTTAATTGAAGATGCCTCTTTTGCCGTTACTTTCATTAGAGAAACTTTGGCTTATTGCGAGGAAGCCGAACTAGTTGGAGGAACAAAATTCGCTCTTACAAACGTTGAGACCCTTGGAGAAGCTCTAAAGTGTCTTTCGGAGAATAAATTTGATCTTATTTTATTAGACCTTAATCTTCCAGATAGTAAAGAATTAGCCACTTTGGATAGTGTTAGAAGAAATGCACCTTCAGTTCCTATAGTTGTGATTACGGCTTTAAGTGATGAAGGACTTGGTCTTGAGGCTATGAAAAGAGGTGCAGAAGGTTTTCTTGTTAAGGGACAGATGGGTGTAAATGCTCTTCTACAAGCAATATTTTTTGCCGTAGAACGCCATAAAATTTTAATGGAGTTAGAGAGAAAGATTAAAGAGCTTAAAAAGAGTGAAGAAAGATTTAAAAACATAATAGAAAGAATAGAAGATGCTGTTATTATAGTGGATAAGAAAGGTATTGTTCAATTTGCAAATAGTTCTTCCGAAAACTTTCTCGGGACTCCACCGGAGGACCTTATTGGAGAAACATTTTGTTTCCCTTTAGAATTAGAGCAAACAAAGGAAGTCAAAATAATAGATAAAGGGAAGATTAAAACCAAAGCAGAGATGAAAGTTATAGAAACCGAATGGGAAGGGGACGGAGCTTATCTTGTTCTATTTAGGAATATTAAATCCGAGAAGACCAAAAGCTAATTTTAGCTAAGGAGGGAAGAGATTTCTAGAATTCCTATTAATTTTTCTAAGGGTTGTCTTATTGCTCCTATTCAAGGAGAGATTGACGAAGGAAGAATGAAAGAGATCCAAGAACAAATTTTAAGGGAAGTAAGGAGTTCTAAAGTAAAAGGAGTAGTTATTGATCTCTCTGGAGTTAGAATTGTTGAACCTTATCTTGCTTCTATTATTGATAATACAGCGAAAATGGTTCATCTTTTGGGAGCAGAAACCGTTCTTACAGGAATAAAACCAGGGGTTGCTATTTCTCTTGTAAATTTAAATTTTGATTTTAAAGAGATATACGGGACTGCGAGGACCTTTGAAGAAGGTGTAGAAAAACTCCAACCAATAGTTGGAGAAGGAGAATTAGATTTAGAAAGAGTTGAAGAAACGATAGGTCGAGGAGAAACTCTTAATGTTTTGCAGGAGGAAGAAGATAAGGAAAAGAAAAATTTAATTAATGATTGAACTTGGAAGTATTTTATTTAAAGGTAAAGAATATTTTGTTGAAAAAAGAGATAAATTATTTAATTTGGCAGAGAAAATTGGTTTTGGAGAAATCACTTCTACTAAAATTACAACAGCTATTTCTGAATTAATTTATAGAGTTATTAATCTTTATGATGAATGTAGAGTAGATTTATTTATTAAAGAAAAAGAGAGACAATTTGGGTTATTAATCAGAGTTTTTTTTAAAAATAAAATTGGAGAGAATCTCTTTCTTGAAGAGATATTTGACGAAGTTAAAATAAGCGAGGGTTTTTTAGAATTATCAAAATTTATTCCAAGAACTTTTGATTTTACAGAAGATTTTATAAAAAAGCTAAGAGAAGAAATTACTCGTCCTTCTAAAGATGAACTTTATGAAGAACTTCAAAGGGCAAATGTTTCACTTAAAAAGGAAATTGAAGCTCATTTAAAAGCCGAGAAGGAACTGAAAAAGGCAAAAATGGAAGCTGAAAGGGCAAATAAAGCCAAAAGTGAATTCTTAGCCTCAATGAGTCACGAGATAAGAACCCCAATGAATGCTATTATAGGAATGACTGAACTTCTTCTTGATACACCTCTTTCTAAGGAACAGAGAGGTTTTGTTGAGACATTGGAGAAAGCAGGAGATACATTGCTTTCCCTAATAAATGATATTCTTGATCTTTCTAAGATAGAAGCTGGAGAAATAGAACTTGAGAAGATAGATTTTAATCTTGCAGATCTTATCGAGGAAACCTGCGATGTTATGGCGGTTCGAGCAAGAAAGAAAAACATCGAATTTTTATTTCGGATTGAACCTAATGTTCCTGTAAATTTAGTAGGAGATCCAACCCGACTTCGTCAAATAATTGTAAATCTCCTTGGAAATTCAATAAAGTTTACAGAAAAAGGAGAAATAGTTCTTAACGTTAGTATTTCAAAAGAGGAATTTCCTAAAGAGGAAGGGGAAATTTGTTTGCTTTTTTCAATAAGGGATACGGGAATTGGGATCCCCCTGGATAAGCAAGAACAAATTTTTGAAAGTTTTAAGCAGGTAGATGCCTCTACTACAAGGAAATATGGTGGAACAGGTCTTGGATTGAGTATTTCAAAAAAACTTACAGAACTTATGAATGGAAAAATGTGGGTTAAGAGTAAGTTAGGAGAGGGGAGCACATTTTTCTTCACAGCTAAATTTAAGATTCAGAAAGATAAAAGCAAAGAGACTTTTGTGAAACCTGGAGAGATTGATGTAAAGGGTATTTCTACTCTTATTGTGGATGACAACGAAACAAATAGACTTATTTTAAGAGAAATTCTCTCTACTTGGGAGGCAAAGATTGTTGAAGCAAAAGGAGGAAATGAGGCTATTTCTTTAATTAAAGAAGCATATGAGAATAATCAACCTTTTGAACTTGTTCTTCTTGATTGTAGAATGCCGGAAATTGATGGAATTTCTGTCGCAAAATTCTTAAGAAAACAAAAAAATTCAGAAGCTACCACAATAATAATGTTATCCTCAGATTATAAGCCTCATCATTTAAAAGAGATAGATAAAATTGGTATTGGAGCTTTTCTTCTAAAACCAATAAAAAGAAAGGAATTGAAAAATGCCATTCTCTCTACTTTAGGTTTATGGAAGGCTAAGATGAAGAAAAAAGAAGAGAGAGAAAGAAAAGAGTTAAAAGAAATAGAAATTTCTCTCCCGCCTCTTAATATTTTACTTGTTGAGGATAATCTCGATAATAGATTACTTATAAAAGCTTTTTTAAAAAATTTTCCTATAAAAATTGAAGACGCAGAAAATGGAAAAGAGGCTGTAGAGAAGTTTAAAAATAATAAATATGATTTAGTTTTGATGGATATGCAGATGCCAATTATGGACGGTTATAATGCAACTCGTTTAATAAGAGAATGGGAGAAAGAACAAAAAAAGGGAACAACTCCAATATTAGCTCTTACCGCCTATGCTTTGAAAGAAGATGAAGAGAAGACAATTAAAGTGGGTTGTAACGGATATCTTACTAAACCAATAAAGAAAGCAAAATTATTGGAAGCTATTAAAAAATTTGCAGGGAAATGAGCTTATGGAAGATTCTTTAAAAAAAGAACCTAAAAAGAAAATTCTTATTATCGAAGATGATAAAAAATTTCAAAAGGTTCTTTCTATACAGCTGAAACAAAGTAGTTATGATGTTCTTTGTGTAACGAGTCTTGTTGAATTTTTAGAGGCGATAAAAAAAGAAAAAATTGATATGATTCTTTTAGATCTTGGTCTTCCAGATAGCTCTGGTCTTGAGACTTTTAGAAAAGTTTTTAAGCAAGGTGCCGATATCCCTATTGTCATTTTGACAGGTCTTGATGATGAGAAGATAGCTATTGAAGCTGTTAAGGAAGGAGCACAAGATTATCTTGTTAAAGGAGAAGTAGATAATAGAACTTTGATAAGATCCTTAAATTATGCTTTTGAAAGAAGTAAGCTATTACTAAGCTTAAAAAAAATGCAAGAGATTGTCCTTCAGTCTGAAAGACTTAAAGTTCTGGTTGAAACAGCAGGAGCTGCTGCACATGAAATAAATCAACCTTTAACCTCTATTATTGGAATGGCTGAGATTTTAAAAAAAGATCTAACTGAACACCCTTCGTGGGAAGAGAAGATTAACTTTATTATAAATTCTGCCTTAAGGATTAAAGATATTGTAAAAAAGATGGCAAACGTGAAAAAATACGTAACAAAACCTTATTTAAAAGGAATTGAAATTGTCGATTTTAAAAGCTCAGCAGAGTGAAGCCTTTAATGATTTTCACTCTTAAAAAACCTTAAGGATTTGATAAACAAAGACTTATTTTCCACAATTTTTCCACTTTTTAAGTTAATTTTCATTTTTAGGATTTTTCATTATATAAAAATTTTAAAAATTTTTCTTAAAAAAATTTCTTCTTAAGTTATTTTATTCCAATGTATTTTATTAATTCCTTGACATACAATCAAAATTTTGAATAAAAAAATTTTTTAAGCAAAATGACCTTCCCTTTTCTAGTCCCTTAACCTAAGCTCTTATTAATTAATGAGTTATCACAAAATACTGTGGATAAGTTATTTAGTATAAGATATTAATAATCAATTACTTAAATAGTATTTTAGAAGTTTTAAACAAGTTTTCCACATTGTTCACATTTTCCTTTTTTGTTTTTTAAAAGAGGTATAAATTTTATTCTTTGTCATTTTTGGGGATGGGGGAACATGTTGGTCTTTAATAGGTTAAAATGGGGCTTTTTAAAAAGGTAAGTCTTGATTGGTGCAAAGAGGGGATTGTTTTGTCCTTTTTGATTTGGTTTAACAAATATTAATCCAGTATCTCTTGACAAAAATCTTTTTTCTTATATATTTAGCCCAAGTTAATATAAAATTAATTTTTATGAATACTCATTAAGTTGAAAGGAGAGAAGAATGAGAACTTTTCTTTTAAAGAAGGAAGAAATAAAAAGAGATTGGTGGCTTGTGGATGCCGATAATAAGATATTAGGAAGGTTAGCTTCAAAAGTCGCTAGTATATTAAGGGGTAAACATAAACCGAATTTTACCCCTAATATTGATAATGGAGATTGTGTTGTTGTGATAAATGCTGATAAAATAAAACTTACAGGAAATAAAGAAGAGAAAAAAGTGTATATAAAACATACAGGTTATCTTGGAGGTTTAAAAGAGATTTCTTTTAAGAAGAGAAAAGAATTGGCTCCAGAGAGTATAATAATAGAGGCAGTTTCAGGAATGTTACCTAAGAATAAGCTTAGAAAGAGAATGATAAAAAGATTAAAAGTTTATTGTGGAGTGAAACATCCTTATGAATCTCAAAATCTGAAGAAATTGGAGGTAAGCTAAATGAATGAACTTGCAATCGCAACTGGAAGAAGAAAAGATGCTGTTGCAACCGCTCGGTTTTTTCCGGGGAGTGGAAAGATTATAATTAATAATAAGACACTAAAGGAGTATCTAAAGGTAGAAAGATTGGTTCACGAAGTGCGAAAGCCTCTTGAAAGAGTTGGAATGCAAAATGAGTTTGATATTAAAGTTGTAGCAAAGGGCGGTGGGATTTCTGGACAGGCGCAAGCGATAAGACATTCAATTGCAAAAGGACTTGTTAAGATAAATGAGGAATTTAAGAAACCTTTGAAAGACGCTGGTTTTTTAACCAGAGATGCTCGTATTAAAGAAAGAAGAAAATATGGACTTAGAAAGGCAAGAAGAGCCTTCCAACATTCAAAGAGATAGGAGTTCAAAAGTGGCGATTTTACAATTCAAAGACCTTTTGGAAGCAAGAGCGCATTTTGGGCATAAAAAACAGAATTGGAATCCTAAGATGCAGCCTTACATATATAAGCAGAAAAATGGATTACACATAATTGATCTTAGAAAATCTGTTGAGTTATTGAAAGAAGCTTATAAAGCTGTAACTGAGATTGCCGCAAGAGGAGGTAAGTTTCTTTTTGTAGGAACAAAAAAACAGGCTCAGAGTATAATAGAAGAAGCGGCAAAGAGAGTTGGGGCTTCTTATGTTAAAGACCGATGGGTTGGGGGAACTTTGACAAATTTTAACGTAATAAGAAGAAGTATTGAAAAGTATAACAAACTTTGTGAGGAGATAGAAGCGGAAAGCTTTAAAGAGTTACCTCAAAAAATCCAAAGTAGAATGTTGAGACAACAGGTAAAAATGAGGAAATACTTTGATGGAATAAAGAATATGGAAAGTCTTCCAGACTTATTATATGTGGTGGATGTAACCCAGGAGGAAAATGCGGTTAAAGAGGCTAATTTATTAGAAATTCCTGTTGTTGCAATAGTGGATACCAATTCTGATCCTGAGACTGTAGATTATCCAATTCCAGCTAATGATGATGCTATTGAATCAATTAGATTGATAACAAGTGTTATTGAAACAGCAATTGCAGAAGGAAGAAAACATTTTGAGGAGGAAGAGCAGCTTAGGAAAAAAGAGGAATTAGAGGAAGTAAAGGAAGAGGGAAAAGAATAAGCTTTTAGGAGGTGGAAGTGTCTTCTGAAATTGATATTTCTTTAATTAAAGAGTTAAGGGCAAAGACAAATGCGGGGGTTTTAGATTGTAAGAACGCTTTAATTGAATCTGGAGGTGATATAGAAAAAGCTATTAATATTTTGAGAAAGAAAGGGATAAAAGAAGCCTCTAAAAAAATGGGGAGATTTGCAAAAGAAGGTATCTTATATGCTTATGTTCATCCCGGAAATAAGCTTTTGGGTGTTGTTGAACTTGGATGTGAGACTGATTTTGTAGCAAGAACAGATGAATTTCAAAATCTTGCGAAAGAGATTGCAATGCAAGTTGTAGCTTGCAATCCAATCGCGGTAGATAGAGAATCAATTCCTGAAGAGGTTCTAAAGGAAGAAAGAGCAATATATGAAGAACAGGTTAAGGGAATGAATAAGCCACCTCAAGTTCAAGAGAAAATAATTGAAAATAAGCTTGAGAAATTTTATAGTGAAGTTGTCCTTTTAGAACAACCCTATTTTAGAGATCCGTCAATAACGGTGGGTGATTTGATAAAGGAGAAAATTTCAGTTATAGGTGAAAATATTGTAGTAAGAAGATTTCAAAGGTTCCAGGTTGGAGAAGAATCCAAAGTATAAAAGGGTCCTTATAAAGTTAAGTGGAGAGTTTCTGAAAGATAAAGAAGAAGCTCTTAGTTTCCAAAAGTTAAACTCGATCGTTTCTGAAATAAAATACTTGCACAGTAAGAAAGTAGAAATGGGAGTTGTGATTGGAGGAGGGAATATCCTTAGGGGATTAGAAGGTAGAGAAAAATTTGGAGTATCTCAAGAAGATTTAGATGAGATAGGAATGATTGCTACTTTAGTAAATGGTAGTCTGATTTCTTTGTTTCTCAAAAAAATGGGAATTCCAGCTGTTGTTTTATCTAGTATTCCAATTTCTCCTTCTATTGGTGAGATATATAATAAGAGAAAAGCGAGAGAACTATTAGAAGAATCATACGTTCTTATTTTTGTTGGAGGTACAGGAAACCCTTATTTTACAACAGATACAGCTGCTGTTCTTCGTGCTTTACAAATCGAGGCTGATATTTTATTAAAAGTAACAAATGTAGATGGAGTATATGATAAAGATCCGAATAAATTTCCCGAAGCTAAATTTTATAAGGAAATAACTTATAAGGAAGCGTTGGAACGAGGTTTAGAAATAATGGATTTAACTGCATTCTCTTTAGCGAGAGAATATAAGTTACCTATAGTTGTATTTAATGGGGAAAAAAAAGATAATTTAAAGTCCGTAATTATGGGTAAAGAAATAGGAACTATCGTTAAAGGAGGATAAAATGGATGTGGTTTTGAAAAAACAAATGGTTGAAAAAATGGAGAAAACTCTTTCTATTGTTTCAGAAGAATTTGCAAGCATCAAAACAGGTAGAGCTTCTCCAGCTCTTTTAGAAGGAATAAAAGTAGATTATTATGGGACTAAAGTTCCTATAAATCAACTCGCTTCAATTACAGTGCCTGAACCCCATCTTATTGTGATTCATCCCTTTGATGAAAAAGCAATAGATAATATTGAGAAAGCTATTGTAGCTTCGGAGTTAGGTCTAAATCCTTCTAATGATGGTTCGGTTCTTCGTATTCCAATTCCTCCACTTACAGATGAAAGAAGAGAAGAGTTGAAAAAGCTTATTCACCGACTCGCAGAGAATGGAAGGGTTTCTCTTAGAAATATAAGAAGAGATTTTATAAAGATTGTTCAGGATATGGAGAAAGAGAAAAAGATTTCAAAAGACGATGAGTTAAGATACAAAGAAGAAATTCAAAAAATTACAGATCACTTTTCAGAAAAAATTAATGAGCTTTTAAAGAAGAAAGAAAAAGAAATTTTCGATGAATAGAAAAATTCCCTTACATATTGCAATTGTAATGGATGGAAATGGGAGATGGGCAAAAGAGAAAGGTCTCCCTCGTCTACAAGGTCATTTAGCAGGAGTAAATACTGTTAGGAGGGTTATTCAATACTGCTTTGAGTTTAATGTTAAGTATCTAACTTTATTTGCTTTCTCAAGGGAAAATTGGGAAAGGCCAAAAGAAGAAGTTGAAGGGCTAATGAAGCTTTTTTCTAAGGTAATAAAAGAGGAAGTGAAAGAGTTGAAGAAGAATAGAATCAGAGTTAGATTTATTGGGAATATTCAAGAACTACCTATAGAGATAAAAGAATCGACAATGTGGATTCAGGAGCAAACAAAAAACTCTGATAGATTGGATCTTATAATCGCCTTTAATTATAGTGGGAGATCAGAAATAGTGGAAGCTGTAAATAAAGCTGTAGAAAGAGGCGAAAAGGTAACAGAAGAAAGTTTTAGAAACTTCTTATTTCTACCAGATGTTCCTGACCCTGACTTATTTATAAGAACAAGTGGAGAACTTAGAATTTCAAACTTTTTGCTTTATCAGATAGCGTATTCTGAATTGTTTTTTACTGAGACCCTTTGGCCAGACTTTAGTAAAGAAGATTTTATTCGGGCAATAAGGTCTTATCAAAAGAGGGAAAGAAGATTCGGAGCAATTCGAGAGAATTAGCTAACCGCTGGATAACAGCAATTCTTTTTATCCCTGCTCTTATCATCATAGCTAGGGAAGGGGGAATTTATTTTTTGATTCTTATTGAATTAGGGATTTTTTTAGGGGTGTATGAGTTCTGCGATATATTAAGAGGAAGAGGGCTCACCCCTTATAAATCTCTTGCAATAGTTTCTTCTCTTCTTTTGGGATTAAATGCATATTTTCATAGTCATCTATTTACAGTAATGACTATTACAGCTCTTGTTATTATTGTTTCTACTGCAGAGCTATTTAGAAGAAAGAAAGAAGAAGCTATTTTTCATCTTTCCGGAACAGTTTTTGGAGTTATTTATGTTGGATGGTTATTTAGCCATCTTATCCTTTTAAGCCGGATGCCATTGGTCTTAGAACCTTTATGTTATAATAATGTTTTTGGAATAAAAATAAGATTAGGGACAAGCCTTGCACTTCTTCCTTTTGTTTTAACTTGGACTAATGATACAATGGCTTTTTTTATTGGAAGAAAATTTGGAAAGAGAAAGTTTTTCCCTTCTATTTCTCCTAAGAAAACTTGGGAAGGAGTAATAGGAGGAACTTTTTTTGCTTTCATCGCAGGATTTATATATCGCTATCTTTATGCTCCCTATCTTTCCTTTTTTGATTGTGTTATTCTTGGAACTCTAGTTGGTATTTTCGCTCCTATAGGGGATTTGGTTGAGTCTATGATTAAAAGAGATGTTAAGCTTAAAGATACTTCTACTTTTATTCCTGGGCATGGTGGTTTTCTTGATAGATTTGATTCGTTACTTTTCACAGCCCCAATTATATATTATTATCTGCGTTTCTTTGCAGTAAAATGAAAAATGTTGCAATATTTGGATCAACAGGTTCTATAGGAACTAACACTCTTAAAGTAATAAAAAACCTTAAAGATTATAGAGTAATTGCTTTACTTTGTGGAGATAATATCTCTTTGCTTTCCAAACAAGCAGATGAGTTTCACCCAGAATTTGTGGGAAGCTTATTTGAGAGAAATAGAGAGGAACTACAAAGAAGATTTAAAAATAAATTTAAGGTGATTGTTGGAGAAGAAGCTTCTTTTTTATACGAAAAAGAAGATGTGGATATAATAGTAATAGCTACAGCTGGTGTATCTTCTTATTCTTCTCTTATAAAAGGGTTGAAAAGAAAAAAAAGAATTTGCACTGCAAATAAAGAGACATTGGTAGCTTTTTCTTCTCTTCTTAAGGTCGAATTGAAGAATTTACCTGGAGAATTAGTTCCAATTGATAGCGAACATTCAGCAATATATCAAGTGCTTTCTACCTCAGATAAAAATAATTTAAGAAAAGTAATAATAACAGCTTCAGGAGGCCCTTTTTATAACAAAAAGAACCTGGATAGGATAACTCCTCAAGATGCTCTTAGACATCCTACTTGGAAGATGGGGAGAAAAGTTACAATTGATTCAGCAACCCTAATGAATAAAGGTTTTGAGATTATTGAAGCTTCGGTTCTTTTCTGTCTTGAGCCAGAGGAAATTGAAGTTATAATTCATCCTGAGTCTATAATCCACGGTATGGTAGAATTTAAGGATGGTTCAATAATTGCTCAATTATCTGTTCCTGATATGAAGATCCCAATCCAATTTGCCTTAACCTCTCCTTTAAGAAGAGAAGCCTTTTTTAAGAGGCTTGATTTTAGGAACATAAAATCTTTAACTTTTAAAAAATTAGATGAAAAGCGATTTCCTTTAATACCTTTAAGTTATAGAGTTTTGGAAGAAGGAGGAACTTTACCAGCGGTCCTTGTGGGAGCAGATGAGGTCGCTGTAGAGAGATTTTTAAGGAAGGAAATTCCTTTTAAAAAAATTACGGAGATAATTCTTAAGGTCACAGAATCTCATCAGAATAATAGAAATCCAAAGGAGGAAGAAATTATAGAGGCGTTCAAATGGGCTCAAGAAGAAGCAAGGAGGATTAAATAGATGTTCCTTGGAGTAGTAGTTGGAATTCTTATATTGAGTGTAATGGTTTTTGTCCACGAATTCGCACATTTAATAATTGCAAAACTTGCTTCAATGAATGCTCCTATCTTTTCAATTGGGCTTGGCCCAAAATTATTTTCTTTTTTAAGATGGGGGGAAACAGAATTTAGAGTTTCTCTCATACCTTTTGGAGGTTATGTTGAAATAAAGGGTATGAATCCTGAGGAAATGAAGGGAGAAGAGGATGAATTTTATTCAAAGAATTTCTTTTTAAAGAGTGCAGTTGCCTTCTCAGGACCTTTTGCCAATTTTGTTTTCGGTTTTTTAGTTTTTGTTTCTGTGATATTTTTTAATGGAATAGAAGCTCCTTCAACAACTGCAATAAAAAAGGTGAATAAGGAAAGTAATCTTTTACCTGGGGATAAAATTTTAAAAGTGGATGAGAAAGAAGTAAAAAACTGGTATGAATTGACGGAAAAGTTGAGAAAAAATTCTAAGGTTTTTTTAGTTAGAGAAAGTAAAGAAATTGAGGTTTCTGTTGATTCCTTAATTCTTGATTCTTTGGAACCTTTTGTTCCCCCTTGTGTAGGTAATGTCCTTAGCGGCTTTCCAGCAGAAAAGGCAGGAATAAAAGAAGGAGATTGGATATTAAGAATTCAAGATAGAGAAATAAATAGTTGGGAAGACATAACAGAAGTGATTCATCCAGCTTTTGGGGAAACACTTAATATCGTTTTTCTTAGGAAAGAAGACACTCTAAAAGCCTCAGTGGTTCCAGAGCCGCAAAAAACCATTGAAGGTGATTCAATAGTTAATATAGGAGTTATTGGAATAGAGTCTTCTACTGATAGGGTAAACGTTCCTTTTTATAAAGCGTTTATTTTTGGTTGGAGGCAAACTTATAATACAGCTTTATGGGGTTGTCGAACTATTTCTTTTTTGTTTAAGAAAAAGATTTCTCCAAAGGAAGTTTCTGGTCCATTGGGAATAGTAATAATTACCAAAAAAACAATAGATCGTGGTTTTGTGAGACTTTTGATGTTAGTTGGAGTTATTACTATTAACCTTGCAATAATAAATTTAATTCCAATCCCTCCCTTGGATGGTTTTCATATTGCTATGTCTTTAGTAACTTTTAATTCAAAAAAACCTCCTTCTAAGAAAATTCTTAAGATTATCCAAGGGATTGGCACTTTTATCCTGGTAGCTCTAATGATTTTAATATTGTTTAATGATATAATTAAATTTATTCAACGCCAATTTTAAATAAATTTGTAAAGACCCCCTTTATAGAGCAATAGATTTAAATATGCATTGGGATATAATGTAATTTACGAAACCTAATTCCGGAAGAAGGAATCTATCTTCTTTTAACTATTTAGAACGAATCGCACTAATAACACCAAAATTTTTACTAATTTACTAACCTGATTCCGATTTCACTTTAGGAGTAAGACTTTTTGCTTGTATACCTTTTCTCCTATTTCGATCCTCACAAAATATATTCCTGTTTTCTCCTTCCAGTTTATCGTGTAATTTCCCTTTGTTTGAACCCTGTTAATCGGGCATGCAATCCTCTGACCGAGAATGTTGAAAATTTCTATTTTTACTTTTTCATTTTCTTCAGGAACCGAATATTTGATTTCCATCGTTCCACTAATACCTGTTATGTTGAATTCGTCTTTTTTGATTGGGGTTTCCTCAATGTTGCTGTAGGGTCCTGTGTATTTGAAGATATAAAGGCCAAGTCTATTATAAGGGACATAAATAAGACTATCCTTAACATATACATCGTAAGCATGACATTCCCAGGAAAGATTGTAATGTCCAACTTCCACAGGAGAAGAAGGATTGGAAACATCGATTATACGAAGGCCACTTTCACCATCAGCTACAAAGGAAAGGTTATCCTTAACCCATATTCCTTTTTTCCCCCATTCAGACTGTAGAGTATAAGAACCAATTTTAACTGGTGAAGAAGGTTCGGAAATATCCATTATGTCAAGATTCTCTCCAGCAAGATAGGCGAGCGTATCCTTGACGAAAACAGCATAATATTCACCCGGAATATTTGTAATTTCAGTCGGTGAAGAAGGAGTGGATGCATCTATTATATGAAGACCGGTTTCACCATCGGCTACATAAGCAATATTATCTTGAACCCAAACACCAAAAGCCCATTCTGGGATATTACAAGAACCAATTTCAGTTGGAATAGAAGGATGAGATATATTGATTATCCTAAGTCCATTATCCCAATCAGCGATATATGCAAGTGTATCCCTAACATAAACATCGTTAGCATGACCCGGAGTGTTATAAGAGCCAACCTCGTAAGGAGATGAAGGCTCCGAGATATTGATTATCCTCAGGCCGCTGTCCCAATCAGCCACATAGGCAAATGAATCCTGGACCCAAACATCTATAGCACTACCAGGTGTATCAAACCAGCCTGCTTCACTTGAAGTTGTAGGGTTAGATAAATTGATTATTCTGAGTCCTCTTGAATGATTGGTAAGATAAGCAAAAGAATCCTTGACCCATACACCCGTGTTAATACCGCCCATTCCGTATCTACTGGTTTCAAAAGGTAACGAAGGGTCGGATACATTGAGTGTGAGAAGACCCTCTAGATATTCCGGAAAATTCCCGAAATATTCGACATAGGCAAGATTACCTTTTACTTGGACAGCAACTGCTCTACCGGGAGTAAAATATAAGCCAACCTCCTTTATAGATTCAGGGTCAGCCACATTCAATATTTGCACTCTACACGAATCAGCTCCAGAAATGTCCGAACTAATTGCGAGATAAGCAAGGGTATCTTTGACCCATACACTACTCACATAATAGTTCTGGGTATTTAAATCATAGAATCCAATCTCAACTATGGATGAGGTATCGGATACATTTATTATGTGTAAGCCATCTGAAGTTCCTAAATACGCAAGCGTATTCTGAATATATACGGCGTTGGCATCACCATCAGTGTAAAAAGAACCAACTTCTTTTGGAGAAGAAGGGTTAGAGATATTGATTATCCTTAATCCATTCCACCTATCAACAACATAAGCAAGATTCGAATCTACCCATACTTCCGAGGCCCATACAGGTGTCTCGCAGGAACCAACCTCTTTTGGAGAAGAAGGGTCGGATATATTTATTATACGAAGTCCTCTGTCAGAATTCGCAATATACGCAAAGGAATCCTGAATCCAGACACCGTAAACCAAACCAGGTGTCTCATAAAAACCTACTTCTTTTGGGGAGTAAGGGTTGGAGACATCAATTATACGGAGACCATCTGGACCATCCGCTACAAAGGCGAGATTATCTTGAACAAAAATATCGTAAATAATAATATTCGGTAATCTGATTTCTCCGATAAGAACTGGATTTGTAGAGTCTTTTACATCCAATATCTTCATATGAAAACCTGCTCCTATATAGGCAAGAGTATCAAAAACACACACTGCATATCCAGGTCCAGTAAACCAACCACCAACCAAAGTGCAATTAAGAGAATCCACCTCCCTTGTTTTGAAGGACAATAAAAATTCAGAGTATAACCCAAGCCTATCTATTGACTCATCATTTCTGGAAAACCTTTTTGGTCCGGCAACTAGGGTAGAAAAAAACATAAGCAATACAATAATAAAGAAAAATCTCGTAGATTTTAATCTGACAAACATATTTACCTCCTCTTTTTTGAACTTTGGATGGGAATCCAGTCAGTGTTAGCCTGGACAGTGTCTTTTATTGCACCCGGAATTTCAAATGGAAAATTCAAAGTACTCACAAGACCAATGTCTATTCTTTTAGATTGAATGCTAAGAAAAGGAAATTTATTCAAATTCAGCCTCACTCAATATTTCCTGATTTATAATAAAAGACAATAAAATAAATATTATCATAACTCTAATTATTATATATGCAAATATTTAAAAGTTGTCAAGGGAAAATTTAGCACCATCTGTTAAATCCAAAGCAGGTGGACACTTTGTGGAGGTTCTGGGTATAAAGAGGGTAGATTTAAATATAAACCTAAAAATTGTTGGTTAGAAGAATTAAGGAGTTGCAATGATTGTTAAAATAAATCTCCTCCTTTTAAAGACAAACAATGAAAGGAGGAGATGTGTTTTATTATCAACATTACGAGGTTATAAAAAATATGCAACCCTTTGAATAAGGTAAAAATTCGTTTTGAGATGGTAAAAAATCCGAAAGAAGAGTCTATAGGAGATATAGCTCGTATTTTTAATACAGGAAGACCCACCGTTTACAAATGGCTTAAAATTTGATAAATGTGGCATAGAAGGCTTATATAACCCTTCCAGAGCACATCAGGGAGTCCATAATAAGACACTCAAACACATAGAAAAACGCAAAGAGAAGGGTAAAATGTCAATAAAGGTATCGGTTAGAGATTTCTAAGTTCCTGTTTCCCATGAAACCGCCAGAAGGATTTTACATGCGAGAGGAATTACCTAGAGAAAAGAGAGAAGGAAAAGGATGGCTTTTAATGCTTTCGAACAGGTAGAATAT